>JAJYQH010000122.1 GCA_021794705.1 Actinomycetes bacterium
TGCCCTCGCTGCGCCGCTCGTTCGTCGGTGCCTGGTGCTTCGCCGACCACTACGGCCCCGAGACGGGCGTGTGCATGGACGTCCCGCCTCATCCCCACACGGGCTTGCAGACGGTGAGCTGGCTCTTCTCGGGCGAGATCGAGCATCGCGACTCCGGCGGGGTGCACGAGCTGGTGCGTCCCGGCGAACTCAATCTCATGACCTCCGGCTACGGCATCGCCCACTCCGAGGTCTCGACGCCCGACCGGCCGGTGCTGCACGGCGTCCAGTTGTGGGTGGCCCTGCCGGAGCGGAGCAAGGACCTCGTGCGCGAGTTCCAGCACCACGTCCCCGACGTCGACTCGGCCCGTGGGGTCCGGACGCGGGTGCTTGTCGGCGCGCTGGGGCCGGCGCACTCCCCCGTGCACACCGAGACGCCGCTGCTGGGTGCGGAGATCGTCCTCGACCCGGGCGCCGAGTGGGAGATCGACGTCGACCCCGGCTTCGAGCACGGGGTGCTCGTCGACACCGGCCGGGTCGAGTTCGACGGCGTAGCGCTCGACCCCGCGGCGATGGGTGTCCGGGACGCCGGGCTGTCCCACCTCCGCCTCACCAACCCCACCGACCGACCCGCGAGGGTCATGCTCCTCGGCGGCGAACCGTTCGACGAGGGGATCGTCATGTGGTGGAACTTCATCGGCCGCAGTCACGACGACATCCTGCGGCTGCGCCGGGAGTGGAACGAGGCCCCCGACGACCGGTTCGGCCGGGTGCGCGGATACCGGGGTCCGGTCGAGCGGCTCGAGGCCCCTCCCCTGCCACCCGAGCTCACCCTGAAGCCGCGATATCGACGCGGCCGCCGATAGCGAAAGCGGAGAGATCGCCGACATTTCGCGGACTCGTTTCCTACAATTGGTAGTAGGTTGCGCAACCGCTGTACTCGGAGACCGGGTGCAGAGCCCTCTGAGCTTCGCCGATGACGCGAGGAGGCGCCTGGTTGGGCCCTTCCCCCCGGGAGGGTCCGCGGGACTCTTCGCGGGGTGACGGTTGCGGCTCAGCGGCCGAGGCGACGCGGTCTCCGGGGTGGAGGCACCCCCAGGCCCTGGCGGTCAGGCCCGGTCGGAGGACGGCCGGGCTGTACCCCCCTTCGGCATCCCCCACGAGCAAGGGCCGCTGCCGGGCGTGGCCAGGTCGTTCCGACGCCCTGGCATGGCTCCCCGCGCTCCGCGCGGTTTCACACCACCTCGTCATCACGACGAGGGACAGCCCTGATCCTCTGGAGGAAGAGGAAATGAGAACCACCAAGAGACTGATGGCTCTTCTGGCCGCTCTGATCGCGGTCCTCGCCATGTCGTTCACCTCCGCGTCCGCCCAGTACGGCGGTGGAGGTGGAGGCGGCGGAGGAGGCGGCGGTGGAGGCGGCGAAGAGACCACCGCGACCAACAACCTCTCCGTGCCGGCTGTGTTCGTCGGCGGCGTCGGCTTCGGCCTGACCAACCCGGCGCTCGTCATGCCCACCGGGACACCGAGCACCGGCTACTTCGCCGATCCCACCGGTTACTACTACATCCAGGGGGTCAACACCTGGCAGGCCGAGTACACCCAACTGGCGAGTGACACCGTTACCCCGAAGTGGGGCGACAACCTTCTCGGCGGTTCGGCAAGCCTCAAGGTGGGCAGCCCGGTCCGGGTCGAGATGGCCCTCACCTCCACGGATGTGACCAGCCTGCGGGGGTTCACGGTCATCAAACTCGACGACGCGCTCGACCGCCTGTCGAGGTACGGCACCAAGGCGGTCTCCAACGGCGGCACCGGCTGGATGGGCAATCCTGCCGCCATGCCGGCGAGGGTCTGGACCAGCGGCGCCACGGTGACCATCACCGGGCCCGCCTCCCTGGTCGCCGATATGCCGGGCGAGATCAACGCGACCGGAGCGATCGTCTTCGGGTACAACTGGCGTCCCCAGAACCCGGGCGAGTACGTGCTGACCTTCAGCGTGCCGGCCAGCAGCGGGGTTGCGATCTCCAACGGCGCCACCACTGGCACCAGCACCAGCCTCGTCGTGCATGTGAATGCCCGCGGGGGTGGCGGGGGCGGGCATCGCCCGTGAACGCACTCCCGTGAGTGGGTGACCACCGACGACGGTGACCCACCGAGGGTGAGGGCTCCCGCGACAGCGGGGGCCCTCATCGCGTGCCGGAGCCTGCACCAGCCGCCGCGCCCAAGGTCGCCTTGCCGCGGTCAGCATGCCCTGATTCACCCGATGGCCCGTCGCCACCGGGAGACCCCGGAGGGCATTGACAGCAGGACCCCCGACGAGCACAGTGATTTCAATCAACTCAAGCGCGATGGACCGGCAAGGACGCCGGGACGCCCCATCGACCGGTGACGTACAGAACCACCCCACCTCTCTCACAAGAGCGTCACGCACATCGGATTCCGCTGAACAGTTCGGCGCGTGGCCCCCCGGCGCTTCCCCACGAGCGCCCCATGTCCCCCGCATGGCTCTGCCCAGGCCCGGTCGTTCAGGAGGAACGATGGCCGCCACGTCGTATGTTTCGGAACTCGCCTACACCTACCGCCGCAACCACCCCGTGCTGTCGGGCGTCACCCTCCAGGGCGGCGCAAGCGCCGACACCGCGGTGCTGTCCCAGATCGACGGGCTGCTCGCCGACGCCGCCAGCGCCTACCACGAGCGCCGCTACCAGGACGCCATCGACTCCTACCAGCAGGCCCGCACCATCCTGTGGCAGCAGTTGTTCCCCCTCACCGTGCTCGACGAGAAGATCGCCTGGAGTACCGACCTGCTGCACCCGTTGGTCTCGTACTCCGCGGAGTGGCTCAACGTGCTGCCCGTGCAGCAGGCCATCGCCGGCGTC
>JAJYQH010000036.1 GCA_021794705.1 Actinomycetes bacterium
GCTCCTCGTGGTAGGTGTGCGGACCGCCCCAGTACTGCTCGAGGAACATCCGCAGCCGCCGCTCGGCCGGGCCGAGGTCCTCCTCGGGGTACATGGCGCGCAGCGTCGGGTCGCCGGCCACCCCCTCGTAGAAGCGGTGCACCAGCGCGGCGAACGTCTCGTGGCCGCCGAGCCGCTCGTACATCGTCACCTCGTCGCCCGCCGGGAGGGCGGTCGGCTGGGTGGGGTTGAGGGTCAGCGGGTTGCCCTGGCTGGGCAGCGGACGGCCGGCGTTGTTCAGCGGGATGCTCACGCCAGCCATTGTGCCGGGTGAGGCGAACGGACCTCGATGGGCGAAGGTGCGCGACCCCACTCCCCGGGGTGGGCGGCTGTGCGCGGCCCCAGCGTCATCCACCGTCCCTGGGAGGGACGTTCACCGCCCCCGGGGTTCGGGGAATGACGCCCTGACTAGGAAGGTGGACGGAATCCCACGGCGGAGGCGCATTCGTGCAGGCGTCCGCGGAGGGCCTGCACGTTGGTCTCCGGCTATCCCAGTCCCACTGGGGTCGGTCTAGTCTCGGGACTGCCCCGCATCACTGGGGATGCGGCGCCCTGCCCGCCCTCGGCGGGCCCTCTTGCGTGGAGGAGTTCACCAGTGAAGACACTTGACACCGATGTCGTCGTCATCGGCGGCGGTGCCACCGGCGCCGGCATCGTCCGGGACGCCGCCATGCGCGGCTTCCGCACGGTGCTGGTCGACCGGGCCGACCTCGGCCAGGGCACCACCGGCCGCTACCACGGCCTGCTGCACTCAGGGGGACGCTACGTCGTGTCCGACCCGCAGTCGGCCACCGAGTGCGCCGAGGAGAACGTCGTCATCACCCGCATCCAGGCCGGCGCGGTCGAGAAGACCGGCGGCCTGTTCGTCGTCGGCCCCGACGACGACCTCGAGTTCTCCGATCGATGGATCCAGGGGGCGAGGGCCACCGGCGTCCCGTTCGAGGAGATCAGCGTCGCCGAGGCGCTGCGCCGCGAGGACCGGCTCAACCCCGGCATCAAGCGGGCCTTCGCCGTCGACGACGCGTCGGTCGACGGGTGGCAGATGGTGTGGGGCGCGGCGAAATCGGCGATGGACCACGGCGCCCAGGTGCTCACCTATCACCGGGTGATGAAGATCATCCGCGAGGACGACCAGGTCACCGGCGTGCTGTGCCGCGATGAGAAGACGGGCGAGGACGTCCGCATCCACTGCCACTTCGTGCTCAACGCCGGGGGAGCGTGGGCCGGCGAGATCGCCGCGATGGCCGACTGCCACGACGTCCAGGTCGTGCCGGGCCGCGGGATCATGATCGCAATGAACCACCGGCTGGTGAACACCGTGGTCAACCGGTGCATCTACCCGGCCGACGGCGACATCATCGTGCCCGTGCACACGGTGAGCATCATCGGCACCACCGACGTCAAGGCCGACGACCCCGACAAGCTGACCATCCCGCACGACGAGGTGCAGCAGATGCTGGACGCCGGCGAGGTGCTGGTGCCCGGGTTCCGCATGGCCCGCGCCCTGCACGCGTGGGCGGGCGCGCGTCCGCTGGTCAAGGACTCCCGGGTCGGGGCCGCCGACACCCGGCACATGTCGCGGGGGATGAGCATCCTCCACCACGACGAGCGCGACGGGCTCAAGGGGCTGCTCACCATCTCCGGCGGCAAGCTCACCACCTACCGGCTGATGGCCAAGAACATCGTCGACGCGATGTGCGCCCAGCTCGGCGAAGACCGGCCCTGTACCACCGACCAGGAGGCCGTGCCCGGGTCGGAGTCGGGCAAGACCTTCCACATCACCCACCGGCTCGCCGACCGCGAGCACGACCGCCTCGACGACCAGATCATCTGCGAGTGCGAGCTGATGAACCGCAGGATGCTCGTCGACCTCATCGACGAGCAGCCGACGGCGTCCCTCGACGACCTGCGCCGGCAGCTGCGCATGGGCATGGGCCCCTGCCAGGGCGGCTTCTGCTCGATGCGGGCCACCGGCATCGCGCTCGACCACGAGAAGATCGACATCGACCGCGCCAGCGAGCTGCTGCGGCTGTTCCTCAAGAACCGCTGGATCGGGCTCTGGCCGATCCTCTACGGCGACCAGGTGCGCCAGACCGCGCTCGACAACTGGATCTTCCAGGGCACCCTCGACATCGAACACCTGCCCGACAGCGTCAACGAGGTGACAGTCTGATGAGCACCACCCCACTCGCCTCCCGCAGCGACGTCGTCGTCGTCGGTGCCGGGCTCGCCGGGCTCACCGCGGCCCTGCAACTGCGGGCCACCGGACGCCGCGTCACCCTCATCCACAAGGGCATCGGCGGGCTGCAGCTGTCGCAGGGCAGCGTCGACATCCTCGGCTACGCCCCGCAGCGGGTGGATCGCCCGCTCGAGGCGATCCCCGACTACGTGTCCGACAAGCCCGAGCACCCGTACGCCGTGATCCCGGCGGGGGCCGTGCGCCGCGGCGTCCAGTGGCTCGCCGACACGCTCGGCAGCGACCTGCTCGTCGGGGACGCCGACACCAACGTCAACCTGCCCACCGCGGTCGGGGCCGTCCGCCCGACCGCCCTCGCCATGCCGAGCATGATGAACGGCGTCTGCACCCCCGACGCGCGGTTCGTCATCGTCGGACCCCGCCAGTTCAAGGACTTCTACCCGCAACTGGTCGCCCAGAACCTCGCCCGCACCGAGCTCCCGGGCGGCGGCCGGCTCGAGGCCCGGGCGGCCACCATCGACCTCAACGGGCGCCCCGGGGAGGCCGACTCGTCGGCGCTCGGCTACGCCGGGTCGCTCGACGCCCCCGAGGGCCGCCGCCGACTGGTGGGCCTGCTCCGG
>JAJYQH010000388.1 GCA_021794705.1 Actinomycetes bacterium
CACCGCCGTCTCGGTCGACGACGGCACGATGGGCTGGATCAACGCGGGCCAGGAGGTCGTCACCGGCACCGCCGCACGCTGAGGCCCCGACTCCCCCATCGCTCCAGGACGCCGTCAGGCGTCCGACGCCGCCAGCTGCCGCCGGTATCCGGACGCCGACAACTGGCGGTGCCGCACGACCGACAGGATCGAGGCGGTCGCGGCGAGCACGAGCCACAGCACCAACCACGCGACCGGGCCGCTGAGATTGCCCGCCCCCGCGACCACCCCCCGGACGCCGTCGAGGGCGGGTGCGATGGGGGTGAACGAGGTGACGGTCGTGAACCACCCGGGCACGGCCGAACTCAGCCCAGCCGCGGCCGCGAGGGTCACGACGACGAGCGAGAGCAGCCGCCCGAACCCGCCGAGCCAGGCCGCGAGGGCGTGGTTGACCGCGACGAACGCGAGCCCGACGACGACGAGCAGGGCGGTGAGGGCCAGGCCGCGGGTCAGCGACAGGTTGAGCACGTAGCCGTCCACGGCACCCAGGAGCACGGCCTGAACGGCCGCCACCGCGGTGCCCGGTGCCATCGTCGCCCACACGAGTCGGAGTGACGACCGCGACGACGTGAGCACCCGCGACGGCACGGGCCGCACGACGAGGAACGTCGCCAGCGCCCCCAGCCAGAGCGCGAGGACGCTGAGAACGAGGGTCGACGCCACCAGGGGGGCCGACGGCAGAGCTGTCGTCTGCGCGACGGGCTGGGCGGCGACGGTCGCCAGCTTGGCGCGATCCGTGGGCGAGTAGGAGGGCACCTTCGTGGCCCCCTTGCTGAGGCCGTCCGCGAACTGGGTGAGCCCGCTCGACAACTTGTCCGAGCCCGTGGACAGCTGGCCGAGGCCGCCGGAGAGACTGCTCGCTCCCGTGGCCGCCTGGCTGACGCCGTCCGCGTACTGCTGCATCCCGCCGACCAGCTGGTCGACGCCCGACACGTACTGCCCCACACCCGACGCGAGGCCGCTCGCGCCGGAGGCGAGCTGCTTCGCGCCCGTGGCCGACTGGGTGATCCCGGACGCCAGCTTGCCGGTGTTGCTGTGCAACTGGGAGGTTCCGGCGGCGAGCTGATCGGCCCCGGTCTTGAGCTGTGCCAGGCCGTCGGCGAGCTGTTGCTGCTGCGCGCTCGCCTGCTGGGGCAGCTGGGTCGCGAGCTGGTCCACACCCGCCGATACCTGCCCGGCGCCCGTGCCCACGGCGGACGCCGCCTGCAGGAGGTCCATCCCCGTGGTGGCGTCCTTGGTGGTGAGCGCCGTCGTCCCGACGCTCGCCCCTGCCTGCACCCCGGCGTTGAACCCGGCGCCGAAGACGCCAGGGATGGCGTTCTGGGCGAGGCCACTGCACACCTGGGTGGCCGTGGTCGCCCCCAACTGGGCGGCCAACGACTCGGCGCAGTTCTTCTCGAAGCCCTGCTCCACCTGGCTCACGGTGCCGTTCGGCAGGCTGGACAGGGGAATGGTCGTGGTACCGGAGGCATACGCCTCCAGCGTCTGATCGACGGTCGTGAGGCCACCGCTGACCCCGGCCGTGCCGGACGCCACCTGCTTCGCCCCCTGCTGCAACTGGGTCAGCTGGCTGAAGTCGGCGCTGCCGGACGACACCTTGCTCTCGAATTGGGCGATGCCGGCGGCGAGTTGGGAGGCCCCCGAGTCGAGCTGGGCCACGCCCTGGGTGAGAGCGGGCATTCCCTGGTTCATCGTGCCGAGACCGGTGCTCAGGGCTCCGGCGCCGGAGGCGAGGCTCGAAGCGCCGGTACTCAGCCGGCTTCCCGACGTGACCAGCTGCCGCGCGCCGGCGAACTGGGTGCGGGCGGCGTCCAGTTGCCGCAGTCCGTCGCTGAGCTTCGACGCCCCGTCGGACGCCGACTTCGTGCCCGTGGCGAGGCCCTTGGCGCCGTCGGCCAGCTGGTTGGCGGCCTTCGACACCGTGGTGAACTGCTGGCCGACCTTGTTGTAACCGACGTAGATGTTGTCGAGGTAGGTGCGGGCCATCGACGCGTTGAACGTCGTGGTGGCGCTCTGGGCGATCTCCTGGGCGATCGAGGCGTTGGCGACCGACGTGGTGTCGCTCGTCTGCACCGACACGGTCGCCTGGGTCGCCTTGGCCGCCGAGTTGGAGCTCGTCGACGTGGCGGCCTTGGAGAAGTTGCTGGGGATCGTCACGACCACCGCATAGCTGCCCGAGCGCAGGCCCGCCTGGGCGTCGCTGCTGTCGGTGAGCACCCAGTCGATGTTGTGGGAGCCGGAGGCGTCGACGATCGCCGCCGACAGCTGGCGTCCGAGCGGCACGGTGCGGCCGTCGAGTTTGACCGCCTGGTCGAGGTTGACGATGGCGCCCTGAACCGACCCCAGCCGCGCGTCCCGGTGCCAGGTGGTGGCGAGGAACCCGAGGGCGACGACGAGCGGCACGAGAACCAGACCCACGAGCGTGGTCCAGGTGATCCGTCCGGTGGCGGTGGCGCGTTCGATGTGCATGCCGCGAATGCTCACGACCTGGCTCCTTCCAGCTCCCGGGGGCTGTCGGCCCCCGGCGTCGGGCTCTGCTCGGGATCGGGGGCGTGCGCCGGTACCGGTGGTGTGACCCGCACCACCTGGTGCGGATGGATCTGGTCGAACAGGTCGCCGTCGGTAGCACCGAGGACGACGGCAATGTCGCGATCCACGAGCGCGCGGCGCACGAGGCGGCTGAGGGCGAGTTGACCCGCCTCGTCCGCTACGGTGTCCGCGTCGTCGACCACCACCAGGCGAGGACGACGCTGGAGCGCCCGGTCGATCTCGTGGCCGAGATGGCTGTGGTCACCGGCTGGAAGATCGGAA
>JAJYQH010000364.1 GCA_021794705.1 Actinomycetes bacterium
GGGTCAGCCTGCTTACCGAGTTCGGCCTCATGTGGGGCATCCGCAACTACGTGTTCGCGGTCATCTCCGGCGGCCTGCTCATCCTCGTCGCCGTGTCGTCGATCGTCATGGCCCTGCGCCGCCGGCTGCCGCAGGAGGTGTGGCACGTCATCCACCTCACGACCTACGCGGCGGTGATCCTGTCGATCCCGCACCAGTTCTCGATGGGCCTGGTCGTCAACCACGGCTTCGCCCGCAGCTACTGGATCGCCATGTACGCGGTCACCGCCTTCTGCATGCTCGCGTTCCGGATCCTGTTGCCGCTGTTCACGTCGCTCGAGCACCAGCTCCGGGTGGCCCGGGTGGAGCGGCTCTCGCCCGACGCGGTCGCGATCATCATGACCGGCAAGCATCTCGACCGCCTGGACGCCGACGGCGGCCAGTTCTTCTACTGGCGCTTCATGAACGCCCGGCTGTGGTGGCACCAGCACCCGTTCTCGCTGTCGACCGCGCCGGACGGGGAGTCGCTGCGGGTCACCGTCCGGGTGCTCGGCAAGGGCACGCGTCAACTCGTCGACGCCCTGCGCCCGGGCGACCGGGTCTGGTTCGAGGGCCCCTACGGCCTGTTCTCGGACGCCGTCCGCACGAGCAACGCCGTGGTGCTGGCGGGGGCGGGCGCCGGGATCGGCCCGATCGTCTCGATCCTCCAGGACACCGACATCGTGCCCGGCCGGGCCCTCGTGCTGCTCCGCGCGTCCACCCCGAGCGACCTGCTCCACTTCCACGAGGTGCGCAACCTGTGCGCGTCCCGCGGGGTGCAGCTCGTCACCCTGGTCGGACGCCGCTCCGAGGAGAGCGGCTGGCTCCCGGCGTCCGCCTCCGGGAGCCGGCTGGTCCAGTGGGCCCCGTGGCTCACCAACGCCGACGTCTTCGTCTGCGGCCCCGACGGCTGGACCGACGCCGTCGTCGCCGAGGCCCGGGCGTCCGGCGTCCCCGACAAGCAGATCCACTTCGAAAGGTTCTCCTGGTGAGCACTCGAGCCAAGTTCGCCGCGTCGGTCGCCTCGGCCGGGGTCGTGGCGCTGGGCTGGCACCACTACGCCGGCGCCGCGCCGGCCACGTCCACCGCCGCCCAGCCACTCGCCACGACCACGGTGACGGTCACCAAGACCCCCAGTGCCACCGCGACGAAGTCGTCGGCGTCCGCGGCGAAGAAGACCTCGTCGAAGCGCACCACGACGGCGAAGAAGACCACCTCGGCCGCCACGTCGTCGACCTCGACGACGACCCAGGCCCAGTCGGGCAACCAGGGCGGCGCCACCCAGAACCAGGGCGGCAACCAGACCCAAACGCAGACCCAGACCCAGACCCAGCAGACCACGACGGCGAGCACTGGCTGGAAGAACGGAACCTTCACCGGGCAGACCGTGAGTCAGCCGTACGGCACCGTGCAGGTCACGGTGACGATCAGCGGCGGGCGCATCTCGAACCTCACCGAACAGCTCACCGAGACCGACTCGAGGTCGCAGTACATCGACCAGCAGGCGGTTCCGATGATCAAGCAGGAGGTGCTGTCGGCCGACTCCGCCAGCGTCTCCACCATCGGCGGGGCGACCTTCACCAGCGCCGCCTACCTCCAGTCGCTGCAGTCCGCGCTCAACCAGGCCTGACCCGTGACCACCCTGCTCGCCACTGAGGGACGCCACGTCTTCGAGACGATGGGAACGGTCGTCACCGTGGTCGCCCCCGACGCCGGCCTCACCGACGTGCTGCGCGACGACGTCTTCGCGGCGTTCCACCGTCTCGACGAGCGGTTCAGCCTCTACCGTCCCGAGTCGGAGGCGAGCGCGGTCGCGTCGCACCGGCTGCTGCTGCGCGACGCGTCCCCGGAGTACCGGCTCGCGTACGACCTGGCCGCCGAGTGGACCGACGCGACCGAGGGCGCCTTCACCGCGCACCGCCCCGACGGCGCCATCGACCTCTCCGGCGTGGTCAAGGCCCTCGGCATCCGGGACGCCGGCGCGCTGCTGTCCGAGAGCGCGGGCGACTGGTGCCTCAACGCCGGGGGAGACGTGCTGGTGTCCGGTCACGAGCGGCCGGGCAAGCCATGGGTGGTGGGCATCGTCGACCCGGACGACCGGACGCGGCTGGTGAGCCAGTTCACCTGCTCGCCCGGGTTTCCCGCGGTCGCGACCTCGGGGGTGGCCGAACGCGGCGAGCACATCTGGCGGGTCGGCTCGGACGCCACCTTCGTCCAGGTGAGCGTCGCGGCGTCCGACATCATCACCGCCGACGTGTTGGCCACCGCGATCCTCGCCGGGGGACCGCGCACCCTCGAACTGGCCACCCGGCGCTGGCGGGTGGAGGTGCTGGCCTTCGGCGGCGACGGCGCGGCCTGGGCGACCCCCGCCTTCCGCTCCGCGTCGGCTCGAAACCACTCCGCCGCGGGGTCGGCTGGCTAGCATCGGAAGAAGGGTGGTTCGCTCGGCTCAGGAGGCGCAGCGATGATTCCCTTCGATCCCGCCGGACGCATCGTCGTCGGCACCGACCTCTCCCATCGCGCTGACCAGGCCGTCATCTGGGCGGCCGACCGGGCTGCGGCACGGGCACAGCCGCTCACCGTGGTGCTCGTGATCTCCGAGTTGCCGATCCCCAAGAAGAGCCACGTGTTCGCCGCGATGCGCACCGGCGACTACCTCGCGGACCTGCGCCGCCGCGCCGACGAGCGGATCACCGGCGTCCGCGAGCGGGTGCTGGCCCGCCACCCGAGCGTCGAAGTGGCGGCGCTCGTCGTCGACGGCGTCGCGTCCCAGGTGCTCGCCGAGGCGTCGCGCACCGCGGCGCTGGTCGTCGTCGGGGCG
>JAJYQH010000084.1 GCA_021794705.1 Actinomycetes bacterium
ACACCGCGACGGCCGCCGGGATCAGCCACACGGTCCAGCGGGGCAGGTCGCCCGGACGCCGGGGCACCCGCCACAGCACGGCGGCGCACCACCAGGCCCAGGCGACGTGCAGGCTCGGCATCGAGGCGTCCACGTCGATGGCGCTCTCGGTGCTGTGCGTCTCCGTCGCGAACACCCGGAACCGGGTGACGATGTCGACCACTCCGGGTTCGCCGAAGCGCGGTGGGGCGGTGGGGAACAGCCAGAAGGGCACGAGCGAGAGCGTGGTGAAGAGGAACAGGCTCGCCAGCGCCCGCCGGGTGAGGGCGGCGTCCCTGACCCCCGCGACGACGATCGCCACCCACGGGAGCAGCAGGGCCAGTTCGTACAGCAGTCCGGCGCCGTAGGCGAGGTGGGGGTGGGTCGACAGCCAGCGGGTGGCTGTCGGTTCGACGTCGATGTGCAGCAGCCGCTCGACGCGGATGAGGTAGCGGGCGTCGCCCCGGTCGGTGCCGCGGTTGCGGCCCAGCTGGTCCTGGGCCCGGGTGAACACGAAGGCGGCCAGCCCGGACAGCCCGACGGGGACCGCCACCCGTGTCACCGGCCATCCCCGGCGCACCGACAGGCTGATCGACATCCACCACCATCCTCGGCACTGCGGACGTCCGCCGCGCGAGCAAGGGTACCCGGGCAAGCCAAGAGCCCGGCGCGATGCGCCGTCCACCAGCCCGGGAGGGCCGGTGGCCCCGCTGCGGGCATTGGATACTCTGACTGCGACACCGCCCACGCCCGTTCATCGTCGAGGGAGAGCCCGCCCGCATGGCCACCATCATCTACACGCACACCGACGAGGCACCGATGCTCGCCACCTACTCCCTGTTGCCCATCGTGCAGGCCTTCACGGCCAAGGCGGGCATCACGGTCGAGACCCGCGACATCTCCCTCGCCGGACGCATCCAGGCGGCGATGAGCCCCTGGCTGCCGGAGGGCAAGCGGACGCCGGACGCCCTCGCCGAGCTCGGTGAGCTCGCCACCACCCCCGAGGCGAACATCATCAAGCTGCCGAACGTCAGCGCGTCGATGCCGCAGCTCAAGGCCGCGATCGCCGAGCTGCAGTCGCAGGGCATCCCCGTCCCCGACTACCCCGACACCCCCACCACCGACGACGAGCGGAAGATCCGCGCGGCCTACGACGCCGTCAAGGGCAGCGCCGTCAACCCGGTTTTGCGCGAGGGCAACTCCGACCGCCGGGCTCCCGCCGCGGTGAAGAACTACGCACGGAAGCACCCCCACTCGATGGGCGCGTGGAGCGGCGAGTCGAAGACGACGGTCGCCACCATGCACGCCGACGACTTCCGGCACAACGAGCAGTCGGTCGTGCTGCCCTCCGACGACACCCTCACCATCACCCTGGTGGCCGACGACGGCACCGAGACGGTGCTCAAGAGCGGCCTGACGGTGCTCGAGGGCGAGGTCGTCGACGCCACGGTGATGCGCGCCTCGGCCCTCGATGCGTTCCTCCGCGAGCAGATCCAGCGGGCCAAGGAGCTGGACGTGCTGTTCAGCGTCCACCTCAAGGCCACGATGATGAAGGTCAGCGACCCGGTGATCTTCGGCCACGTCGTCCGGGCGTTCTTCCCGACGACCTTCGAGAAGTACGGCGCCGACCTGGACGCCGCCGGGCTCAGCCCCAACAACGGCCTCGGCGGCATCCTCGCCGGGCTCGGCGGCCTGCCCAACGGCGACGAGATCAGGGCGAGTTTCGAGGCGGAGCTCGCCGACGGGCCGCGCCTGGCCATGGTCAACAGCGACCGGGGCATCACCAACCTGCACGTGCCGAGCGACGTCATCGTCGACGCGTCGATGCCGGCGATGATCCGCACGTCCGGGCACATGTGGGGCCCCGACGGCAAGGAGCACGACACCCTCGCGGTGATCCCCGACTCGAGCTACGCCGGCGTGTACCAGACCGTCATCGACGACTGCCGCGCGAACGGGGCCTACGACCCCACGACCATGGGCGACGTTCCCAACGTCGGCCTCATGGCCCAGAAGGCCGAGGAGTACGGCAGCCACGACAAGACCTTCGAGATCCCGGCGTCCGGCGAGGTGCGGGTCACCAACTCCGCCGGCGACGTGCTCATGAGCCACCGGGTGGAGGCCGGCGACATCTGGCGCGCCTGCCAGACCAAGGACGCCCCGATCCGCGACTGGGTGAAGCTCGCGGTCAGCCGGGCCCGCATCCAGGGCGACCCGGCCGTCTTCTGGCTCGACGAGACCCGCGCCCACGACCGCAACCTCATCGAGAAGGTGCGCCAGTACCTGCCCGAGAACGACCCCGAGGGCCTCGACATCCGGATCCTCAACCCGGTGGACGCCACCAAGCTCTCGGTCGAGCGCATCCGCCAGGGCCTCAACACGATCAGCGTCACCGGCAACGTGCTCCGCGACTACAACACCGACCTGTTCCCGATCCTCGAGCTGGGCACCAGCGCGAAGATGCTGTCGGTCGTCCCGTTGATGAGCGGCGGCGGCCTGTTCGAGACCGGCGCCGGCGGCTCGGCCCCCAAGCACGTGCAGCAGCTGGTCGAGGAGGACTACCTGCGGTGGGACTCGCTCGGCGAGTTCCTCGCGATCGCCGAGAGCCTGCGCCACCTGGCCCGGGCCGAGGACAACGGGCGCGCGGTCGTCCTGGCCGACACCCTCGACAAGGCGACCGAGAAGCTGCTCAACGAGAACAAGTCGCCGGCGCGCCGGGTCGGCCAGATCGACAACCGCGGCAGCCACTTCTACCTGGCGCTGTACTGGGCGCAGGAACTGGCCGCCCAGTCCGCGGACCCTGAGCTCGCGGAGACCTTC
>JAJYQH010000113.1 GCA_021794705.1 Actinomycetes bacterium
GGCCTGGGCGACGGACCGGTGGCGCTCGTCATCGGGGGGCTCATCGTCGTGCTGGTCGCCTACCTCTCCGTCACCGGTGCGGACGTCCAGGCCTCCCCGGACGCCGGCGACCGCAGCACCCTCGAGGCCCGCATGGCCGTCACCCCGGCCGGCCAGGAGGACTGAGCGTCCCGGCGTCCCGATTCCCCGGGGGGTTCGGCGCCATTCCTGCTGGTCGGGCCTACAGTGGGGCCAGGATTTTGGTCGCAGGGAGCCAGCGGTGTCGGAGCAGGGAACAGCTCGGCGGGCGTTGATCTCGCCGCTCAGCATCGCCGGGCTGCGGGTCAGCTACGGACCGGTCGTCGCCGTCCAGGGCCTCGACCTCGACCTCCACCCCGGCGAGGTGTTCGGGCTCCTCGGGCCGAACGGGGCCGGCAAGACCAGCACCCTCAGCGCCGTCGAGGGGCTGCTCACCCCGGACGCCGGCACGGTCACCATCGCCGGCATCGACGCCATCCGCCAGCCCTCCCGGGCACGGGCGCACATCGGCGTCCAGTTGCAGGCCACGAGCTTCGCACCCGAACTGCGCCTCGTCGAGATCGTGCAGCTGTTCGCCGGACTGCACGGGCTGCGCCTCACGACCGCCGACGCTCTCGAGCGTCTGGCCACGATGGACCTCGCCGGTGAGTCGCGGCGCGCCTACCGGCAACTGTCGGGCGGCCAGCAGCAGCGGTTGTCACTCCTCGTCGCCACACTGCACCAGCCCGCGTTGCTGCTCCTGGACGAGCCGACGTCCGGTCTCGACCCGCAGGCCCGGCGGCAACTGTGGGACCGCATCGCCGCCCTGCGCGGCACCGGCGGCACGGTCCTGCTCACCACCCACTCGATGGAGGAAGCCGCGGCGGTGTGCGACCGGGTGGCGATCATCGACCACGGGGAGCTGCTCGTGCTCGACTCCCCCGCCAGCCTGCTCTCCCGGTTCGCCGACGACCCCCGCGTCGTCAAGGTCGCCCACGGCGCCGTCACCCTCGACGACGTCTTCATCGGATTGACGGGGAGCCATGTCCGCGATTGAGACCCGACCGCTCGTGCCCGAGGTGAGCCCGCTGCGGCGGCTCGCGGTCCTCCTGCACGCCGACCTGCTCGTGCAGACGCGCAACGCCCGGGTGCTCGTGGTCACCCTCGTCGTGCCCGTGGTGCTGCTCATCGGCATCGGTCACAACCAGCGGGCTCAGATGCCCACCAACGTCCGGCTCGCCCTCGCGCTCATGCTCGGCACCGCCCTGCTCGCCGTCATCAACTACCCGTCCACCCTGGCCCGCGACCGGGAACTCGGCGTGCTCCAGCGGCTGCGCGTGACGCCCGCCCCCGGATGGCTCATCCTCCTGAGCCGCCTGCTCATCCAGGTCGCCTCGGTGCTCGTGCTGTGCCTCGTCCTCATGATCGTCGGCGGGGTGGCGCTGCACCTCGGCTTCGGCGCCGGCGACTACGTGTGGACGCTGCTCACCGCCCTGCTCGGATCGGCGCTCTACCTCAGCGCCGGGCAGGCGATCGTCGCCCTCGTCTACGCGCCGGACACCGTGCGCGCCACGTCCGCCCTCGTCGGGGTGGCCCTCATCCTGCTCGGCGTCTTCGGGCACACGGCCGCGCTGGGCAGCACCTTCGAGGAGATCGCCCGCTGGTCGCCGGGAGGCGCCTACTCCGAACTGCTCGCCACGGCGACCACCGGCGGCGGATGGACGGGCAGCGTCACGGCCAGCGTGGCCGTGTGCCTGGGGTACACGGCGGTCTTCGCGGTGATCGGCGTCCGGTGGTTCCGCTGGGCGCGGGCCTGACCCTCGCACTCGGACGAGGGCTCAGCGAGCCGGCCGGGGTCAGCGGCGTAGCACGTAGGCCGACTGCCCGTCGGTCTCGGTTCCATAGCTGAAGTCGACGACCCGGAGGCCGGCCCCGGAGATCCACGCCTCGAAGGTGGCCCGGTTGAAGCGCACGCAGTGCAGCCGGCCCGACCAGCGGAGCGGCCCGTAGCCCGGGGGATTCTCCACCTCGTCGGGGACGTCGTCCTCGACGAACGCGGTGACCCAGGCGAAGCCGCGGGGGTCGAGTAGCCGGTGGATCTCCGCGAGGTAGCCCTTGACGTCGTCGGTGGTCATGTGGCTCAGCACGGAGTAGGCGTGGAAGACGTCGACGCTCCCATCCGCGCCGGGAATGGTCCGCACCGGCTCGCCCGCAGGGTTGTAGCGGGCGTTGGCGATGTCGACGTGGGTGAACTCGAACCGCGGCCGTCCGGGCGAGAGATTCGTCCTCGCCCACGCGATGAGCGGCGCCTGCACGTCGACCCCGCTGTAATGGCCGATCGTGCCCCACGTCTCGATGATGCCGATCGCCAGCCGCCCGGCGCCGCAGCCCCAGTCGAGGACGCGGCTGCGCTTGGTGAGCCCCTGAGCGACGAGCTTCTGCACGTCCGCCGTGGCCTTGGCGACGAACTCGGCGTCGTCCTGGAAGTGCTTCCCGCCCATCCGCAACTCCCGGGGAGGCAAGGGGACGCGGCCCAGGTGCAGTCGCGCGCGCAGCATCCGCCTCGTCCTCAGCGGGATCCGGCGCACGACCCGGCGGCGGAGCCGGCGAACGATGTCTCTCATCCTCCCTGCCTACCGTGTCGGGTCGCAGGATGCCGAGAGGCTCGTCGCGTCACGAGAAGATCGCCAGCAGGTCGGCCACCTGGTGCCCCGCCTCGGCCGGGTGCCGGAACGGCCGATCGGGGTGCACGACGTAGGTGTTCCGGCGTCCGACCCGCTGCCGGGTGACGTACCCGGCCTCCTCGAGGTCGCTCACGATCGACAGGGCCGCGCGT
>JAJYQH010000163.1 GCA_021794705.1 Actinomycetes bacterium
CTTCGATCGGGTGCCCGCCCCGGGCCTCGACCTCGGCCCGCAACTCCTCGGTGTCGGCGACGATGTGGTCGTCGATGCCCTTGACCATGGCGTGGCTCACCCGCTCGCCGACGGGCAGGGAGCGCCACTCGTCGACCGTCGCCTCGGCCTGGCCGCCCTGCACGTTGAACCGCTCGGCGACCTCGAGCAGCCGCTCGGTGGCGTCCGGACGCCGGTTGAGCACGACGTCCTCGATCCGCTCGCGCAGGTCGGGGTCGATCTCGTCGTAGACGGCGAGCTGGCCGGCGTTGACGATGCCCATGTCCATGCCCGCCTGAATGGCGTGGTAGAGGAACACCGCGTGGATCGCCTCGCGCACGGCGTTGTTGCCGCGGAACGAGAACGACACGTTGGACACCCCGCCGGACACGAGGACGCCGGGCAGGTTCTGCTTGATCCACCGGGTGGCCTCGATGAAGTCGGTGCCGTAGGTGGCGTGCTCCTCGATGCCGGTGGCCAGGGCGAAGATGTTCGGGTCGATGATGATGTCCTCGGCCGGGTAGCCGACCTGCTCGGTGAGCACGCGATAGGCCGTGCGGCTGATCTCGATCCGCCGCTGCAGGGTGTCGGCCTGCCCGGTCTCGTCGAAGGCCATGACGACGATCGCCGCACCGTACTTGCGGCACAGCGTCGCCTGCTCGATGAACGGGCCGAGACCCTCCTTCATCGAGATCGAGTTGACGATCGGCTTGCCCTGGATGGTCTTGAGCCCGGCCTGGATCACCTGCCACTTCGACGAGTCGACCATGATCGGCACCCGGCAGATGTCGGGTTCGCTCGCGACCAGCCGGCAGAAGCGGTCCATCGCCTCGACGCCGTCGATCATGCCCTCGTCCATGTTGATGTCGATGACCTGGGCCCCCGCCTCGACCTGCTGGCGGGCGACGGTGAGGGCGGTGCCGTAGTCGCCGTTCGTGATGAGCTTCCGGAAGCGGGCCGAGCCGGTGATGTTGGTGCGCTCGCCGATGTTGACGAACAGGCTGTCGTCGGTGACCGTGAGGGGCTCCAGCCCCGACAGCCGCAGCGCGGGGGTGACCTCCGGGGGCTGCCGCGGCGCCGTGTCGCGCACCCGGTCGGCCATCGCGGCGATGTGGTCGGGGGTGGTGCCGCAGCAGCCGCCGACCAGGTTGACCAGGCCGGACGCCGCGAACTCCCCGAGCGCGTCGGCCATCGCCGCCGGCGTCTCGTCGTATTCGCCGAAGGCGTTCGGCAGGCCCGCGTTCGGGTAGCAGGAGATGTGCGTGTCGGCGAGGCGGGACAGCTCGGCGATGTAGGGCCGGATGTCCTTGGCGCCGAGCGCGCAGTTGAGCCCGACCGCGAGCGGGCGGGCGTGCCGCACCGAGTTCCAGAACGCCTCGGTGACCTGCCCCGAGAGCGTGCGCCCGGAGGCGTCGGTGATGGTGCCCGAGATGACGATCGGCCACCGGCGTCCGCGCTGCTCGAACAGGGTGAGCAGGGCAAAGATGGCTGCCTTGGCGTTGAGGGTGTCGAAGATGGTCTCGATCATCAGCAGGTCGACGCCGCCGTCGACGAGCCCGTTCGCCTGGGTGAGGTAGGCGTCGACCAACTGGTCGTAGGTGACGTTGCGCGCGCCCGGGTCGTTGACGTCGGGGGAGATCGACGCGGTGCGGTTGGTCGGACCGAGCGCCCCGGCGACGAAGCGCGGACGGTCTGGGGTTCGCGCGGTCGCGGCGTCCGCCTCCGCCCGGGCCAGTTCGGCGCTGGCCACGTTGAACTCGTAGGCCAGCTCGCTCATGCCGTAGTCGGCCAGGGAGATGGCCTGGGCGTTGAAGGTGTTGGTCTCGATGATGTCCGCGCCCGCCTCGAGGTAGGCGCGGTGGATGCCGGCGATGACGTCGGGGCGGGTGAGCGACAGCAGGTCGTTGTTGCCCTTGACGTCGCTCGGCCAGTCCGCGAACCGGTCGCCCCGGTAGTCGGCCTCCGACAGCCCGTGCCGCTGCACCATCGTGCCCATGGCACCGTCGAGCATCATGACCCGCTGCGAGAGCAGGGTACGGAGCTGGTCGGTGGCGTCTGGACGCAGGGTCACGCTGATCGGTGTCCTTTCGGGGGCTGTGGGCTCCCATTCTCGCCGATGTCGCCCGGCGAACCCGCATCGGCGGCTTGCGCTGGAAGCGATGGGCTCGCCCCCGCCCCCGCGGCTCTGGGAGAATCGCCGATCGTGACCACCTCCCGCCGCCGGCCCGCCGCCGTCCTGTTCGACTTCGACGGCACCCTCGTCGACACCGAACCCCACTGGATCGCCGCCGAGATCGAGGTGTCGCAACGCCATGGCGGCACGTGGACCTACCAGGACGCGCTCGGCGAGGTGGGGCAGGCGGCCGACCGGATGGCCGTGCACCTGGTCGACAACGTCGTGGCCGCCCAGGGGTCGAGCGACGTCGACGCCGCCGGGATGTACGAGGAGGTGCTCGACGAGGTGGTGGCCCGGTGCGCCGGGTCCGACGATCTGTTCACCCCGGGGGCCCGGGAGATCCTCGCCGACGTCCGGGCCGCCGGGACGCCGATGGCGCTGGTCACGGCGTCCCCCCGGCGGGTGCTCGACACCGTCTTGCGCCGCTTCCCGGAGGGCACCTTCGGCGTCACCGTCGCCGGGGACGAGGTCGGGGCCGGCAAGCCCGATCCCGAGCCCTACCTCACGGCCGCGCGCGCCCTCGGCGTCGACCCGGCCGACTGCCTCGTCGTCGAGGACAGCCCGTCGGGGGCGGCGTCCGGCAACGCGGCGGGGGCGGTCGTCGTGGCCGTGCGCTCTATGGTGCCGGTGCCGCAC
>JAJYQH010000013.1 GCA_021794705.1 Actinomycetes bacterium
GGTGTCGCCGAGGAAGTCGCCGCGGCGTTCCTTCTGGATGACCGTCGAGTAGACCTTGCCCGTGGTGACGTTGGCCTCGCCGTCGAGGTTGACGTCGAGGAAGCGCTCGTAGTGGCCGATGTCGAGGTCGGTCTCGGCGCCGTCCTCGGTGACGAACACCTCGCCGTGCTGGAACGGGTTCATCGTCCCGGGGTCGACGTTGAGGTACGGGTCGAGCTTCTGCATCGTGACCCGCAACCCCCGGGCGACGAGCAGGTTGCCCAGACTGGAGGCGGTGAGCCCCTTGCCCAGGGAGGAGACGACTCCTCCGGTGACGAACACGTGTTTGGTGATTCTGGCGGCTCCCACGGGTCTCCAGCATAAGGGACGCCGGACCCCTCACCTCCCGCGGCGCCTCCGGGGCGGCGCCCGAGCGTCGTGAGGGGCGCAATCCATCCCAGGAAAGTGCAGTTTTCCGGCGAGGGGTGGTTCCTTTTCCTGTGAACGCGACCAGAATGTCCGGATGTCACGAGGTACCACCGCTCATCGGCGAGAGGAACACGCATGACCCAGGCAACATCCACCCTCGAGGAGGCCCATCCCACCGGGCCCCGGCTGCAGCGACGGCTGGGCCGGATCGGACTGCTGTTCGCCAGCGTCGGGTCGATCATCGGCTCCGGCTGGCTGTTCGGCGCCCTCAACGCGGCCCGGACCGCGGGACCCGCGGCGATCATCTCTTGGACGCTGGGCGGCATCATCATCATGCTCATCGGCCTGTGCTTCGCCGAGTTGGGCACGATGTTCCCCCTGGCCGGCGGGGTCGTGCGCTTCCCCCACATCGCGTTCGGCAGCTTCGCGAGCTTCGTCAACGGCTGGATCATGTGGGTCGCGACGATGGCCGTGGCACCGATCGAGGTCGAGGGCGCGCTGCAGTACGCGACCAAGTACTTCCCGTTCACCCGCGCAGAGGGTGGCGCGCACGTCCTCACCGGCCTGGGCCTCGGCACCGCGGTCGTCCTCATGGCGGTGTTCGTCGTCGTGAACTACGTCGGCATCCACTGGTTCCAGCGGATCAACAACGTGCTCGTGTGGTGGAAGCTGGCGATGATCATCCTCGTCATCATCGCCTTCGGCGTCACCGCCTTCCACGGCTCGAACTTCACCGCCACCTCGAGCGGCTTCTTCGCCAACGGCTGGACCGGCGTGTTCAGCGCGATCGCCACCTCCGGCATCGTCTTCTCCTACCTGGGCTTCCGCCAGGGCATCGAACTGGCCGGCGAGACCAGCGACCCGCGGCGCAACGTGCCGTTCGCGGTCATCGGCTCGGTCGTGGTGACGATGGTCCTCTACATCCTGCTGCAGGTCGTGTTCATCGGCGCGCTGCCCGCCAACCTCATCCCGACCCACTGGGCCGACCTGAGCTTCGCCAACGACTTCGGGCCACTGGCCGCCATGTCGAGCATCCTCGGCCTGGTCTGGCTCGAGGTGCTGCTGTACATCGACGCGATCGTCTCCCCCGCCGACACCGGCCTCATCTACACCACCGTCACCGCCCGGGTGTCGTTCGCGATGGGCCGCACCGGCGGCGCGCCGAGCGCGCTGAGCCGCACCACCTCCCGCGGAGCCCCCATCGTCAGCCTGCTCGTCACCTTCGTCGTCGGGCTGATCCTGTTCCTGCCGTTCCCGTCGTGGCAGCAGATGGTCGGCTTCGTCTCGTCGGCCACCGTCCTCTCCTTCGGCGCCGGACCGCTCGCCGTCGTCTCGCTGCGCCGGCAGATCCCCGATTACCGGCGTCCGTTCCGCCTGCGCGGCCTCGGCGTCATCTCGTTCCTCGGCTTCCTCGCGTCGAACCTCATCGTCTTCTGGACCGGGTGGGACACGAACTGGAAGCTGTTCGTGGCCGTGCTGCTCGGGTTCGTCCTGCTGGCCATCCAGATGGGCACCCGCGAGCACCTGCGCGACGAGGTGCGCCACACCTTCCGCCACGGCGCGTGGGTGCTGCCGTGGTTGGTGGGCCTGGCGCTGATCTCCTGGCTCGACTCGATGCACGTCTCGAGCCCGCTCCTCTACGGCCTGACGCTCCTCCTGTCGATCGGTGTCTACTGGATGGCCTTCGCCCTGCGCCTGCCGCCGGAGGAGGTCGTCGCCAACATCGAGGCCGACCGCGAGGAGTCCCTCGTCGAGGAGGAGATGTTCGACGCCCAGTGACCCGGCCCCGCATACTGGGCCGATGAGTATCCCCCTCGAATGGCCGATCAAGCCGATGCTCGCCCGGTTGGTCGACCAGATCCCCGGGCCGGCCACCATCGAGGGGGGCTACTCGTACGAACCCAAGTGGGACGGCTTCCGGTGCATCGTCCTGCGGTCCGGCGACACCATCGAGCTGGGCAGTCGCAACCAGCGTCCGCTCACGCGGTACTTCCCGGAGGTCGTCGCGGCCGTCCGGGAGGTCGTGCCGGACGGCTGCGCCATCGACGGCGAGCTGGTGGTGCGCCGGGGCGCGCGGGGCGCCCAGCGGCTCGACTGGGACGCGCTGAGCCAGCGCATCCACCCCGCCGAGTCCCGCATCACCCGGCTCGCCGGCGAGACCCCGGCCGAGTTCGTCGCGTTCGACCTGCTCATGGTGGACGGCCGCGACGTGACCGGTGAGGTGTTCGAGCGGCGTCGGGCGCTGCTCGAGGCCCTGTTCGACCGGATTCCCGGCGGCCACGGGCTGCACCTCACCCGCACCACCCGGGACCCCGACACCGCGGGCCAGTGGTTCGAGCAGTTCGAGGGCGCCGGGCTCGACGGCGTCGTCGCCAAGCCCCTCGCCGACACCTATCACCCGGACAAGCGGGCGATGCTGAAGATCAAGCACAAGCGCACGGCTGAGGCCGTCGTGTGGGGCTACCGTCCCCACACGCGGGGCATCGGCGTCGGGTCGCTGCTGCTCGCGATGTACGACGACGCGGGCGAACTCGTCCCGGTCGGCGGGGTCGGGGCCTTCCCGGACGCCGTCCGCCGCAGCCTCGTCGACGACCTCGCCCCCCTGGTGGAGCGGGACGAGTCGGGCGAGGTCGTCACCGGCCAGGGCGAACGCTCGCGCTTCTCCGCGAGCAAGGACGCCTCGTTCGTGCGGCTGCGCCCGGAGTTGGTCGTCGAGGTGGCCTTCGACCAGTTGGAGGGGCACCGGTTCCGCCACGCGGTGACCCTGCTGCGCTGGCGCCCCGACCGCGACCCGGAGTCGTGCCTGCTCTCCCAGGTCGACACGCCGGCGTCCTACGACCTCGCCCAGGTTCTCGAGTGAGCGGGGTCGCGGACGCCGGCATGCGGGTCAGCCCTTGGTGGCGCCGAGCGTGAGTCCCGACACGAACTGCTTCTGCAGCACGAAGTAGATGACGATCGTCGGCACGGCCACGATCATCGAGCCCGCCGACACGAGGTTGTTGTCGGTGAAGAACTCCCCCTTGAGGTTGTTCAGCGAGCTCGTGATCGGGTACTTGCTGCCGCTCTGCAGCAGCACCGTCGCCCAGAAGTACTCGTTGTAGATCCAGGTGACCTCGAGAGTGGTGAGCGCCGCGAGGGCCGGGCGGATGAGCGGCAGGGTCAGTTTCGAGTACTGCAGCCAGATGTTGGCCCCGTCGACCATCGCCGACTCGTACAGCTCCTTGGGCAGCGTCTTCATGTAGTTGCTGAGCACGAAGGTGCAAAAGCCGGTCTGGAAGGCGACGTTCACCGCGATGAGTCCCCAGTAGCTGTCGAGCAGGGTGCCGGAACTGGAGAACCAGTACGGCACCTGGGTGCGCTGGAACAGCTTGAAGATCGGGATGAGCAGCGCCTGCGGGGGCAGCAGGTTGGCCGCGGTGAACACCCCGAGCATGACGATGTTGAACTTCCAGTTGAACCGGGCGATGACGAACGCGACGCTGGAGGCGAGCAGCAGCGTGAGCACCACGGCCGGGATCGTGATGATCGCGGAGTTGATGAACTTCTGCCCGAACTGCGCCTGCTCCCACGCGTGCACGTAGTTCTTCACCGTGAACCCGCCCCACGACACGTAGCCGTGCGCCGCCGTGTAGCTGTAGTCGCGCAGGCTCGCGAGCAGGGCGTACAGCAACGGGAACAGCCACAGCAGCGCGAGCACGACGAGCACGACGTGCAGGACGACCCGGTAGGGACGCACCGGACGCTTGCGCGGCGTGGCCACGGCCGTCGCCGACTGGGCCGATGTGACCTGGGCGCTCATGCGGCATCCCCCTTCATGACGACGCGGAGGTAGATGGCGATGAACACGCTCGAGATGACGAGCATGATCGTCGCCAGGGCCGAGCCGAAGCCGATGCGTTGCGCCTCGCCCACGATGTTGCGGGTGACCTCGGTGGCGATGAGCTCGAGGCCGTTGCGGCCCTGGTTGATGATCCACACGAGGTCGAACGCCCGGAGCGACTCGATGAAGGTGACCACCAGGATGATGATGTTCACCGGGGCGAGCACCGGGAAGACGACCCGGAAGAACGTCTTGACCTCACCCGCGCCGTCGATCTTCGCCGCCTCCCGCAGCACCGGGTCGACGCCCTTGAGGCCCGAGAGGTACAGCAGCATGATGTAGCCGGTATGGCGCCACGACGTGGCGACCAGCGCCGCCCACAGGTTGTAACTCGAGTCGCCGTACCAGTCGATCTTGGTGCCGAGGATGTAGTTGAGGAAGCCCTCGTCGCGCGAGTACATCAGCTGCCAGATGAAGCCGATGAGGGCCATCGACAGCACGACCGGAAGGTAGAACGACGTCTGGTAGAACGCCGTGCGCTTGCCGAGGTGGTCGATGATCACCGCGAGCAGCATGCCGAGCGGCGTGGCCACGAAGAACAGCACCCCGAGCCAGATGAGGTTGTGTTCCAGCGCCGGCCAGAACGCCGGGTAGGTCGTGGCGGCGTAACTGTAGAACTTGCCGCCGACGAAGGGCGCCTTCGAGAAGGGGGTGAACCCGTCCCAGTCGTAGACCGAATACACGACGGTCGCGATGGCGGGCCCCCAGACCAGGCCGACGACGACCAGGCTCGGGATGAGCACCATGAGCACAACGGTCAGCCGGTCGCGGCCGGAGAGCTTGGCTCCCCGGCCGCGAGGACGCCTGGCCGGGCGCGCCGTGACGGGCGCGACGGGCGTCTCGGAGGTCACGAGAACAACGCCTTCTTCTGACTCTCGATCTGACCGAGAATCGTGGTGATGTCAGCGGGGTTCTGGATGTACGACTGCAGAGCCGGCGTGATCACCGTGGACGCGAAGTCGGGTCGGGTGTCGCGGTCGAGGAACTGGGCGATGCTCGTGGCCTTGCTCACGAAGTCGACCTCTGCCTTCTGCAGGGCGGTGTACTTGCTCGTGTCGACCTTGGAATTGGTGGCGACGACCGAGGTGTCGGCGGTCACCGACACGAGTTGCGCCTCCGGGCCGCCGAGGTAGAGCAGCAGCTTCTTGGCACCCGCCTCGTTCTTGGGGCGCTTCGCCATCATGTACCCGTCGATCGGGGCGTCGATCGCCCCGGCGCCCACCGAGGGGTCGACCTCCGGGAAGTTGAAGAACTTGAGGTCGGACTGCTGGGCCGCGGTGAACTGCTGGGCCACGAAGGTGCCGAGGTAGTACATGCCCGCCTTGCCCTGCTGCAGGCCCTGCGCCGCCTCCTGCCACGTGCGTCCGAGCGAGTCGGACTGCTGGTACTTGGCGAGGGACGTCCACGTGTCGAAGACCTTCTTGACCTTGGCGCCGGTCCAGTCCTCCTTGCCCGCCATGAGGCTGACGTGGAAGTCGTAGCCGTTGATGCGCATGTTGAGGATGTCGAAGGTGCCCATCGCCGGCCAGCCGTCCTTGTCGGCGAAGGCGATCGGGGTGAGGCCGTCCTTCTTCATCTGGTCGCACAGGGCGGTGAACTCGGCCAGCGTGGTCGGCACCTTGTAACCGTGCTTGGCCCACACGCTCGGCCGGTAGTGCACGGCCCACGGGTAGTAGGTGCTCGGCACGAAGTACTGCTTGCCGTCGTCCCCGGTCGACGACTTCTTCAGCGCGTCGCTCATCCCCGTGAGGTTCTGCCACACGTCGGAGATGTCACCGGCGAGCCCCTTGGAGGCGAAGAAGCGCATGCGGTACCCGGCGAACCAGGTGAAGACGTCGTCCGGGTTGCCCTGGAGGTAGGTGTTGATGTTGTTCTGGAAGGTGTTGTGATCGACGGTGTTGATGTTCACCGTCAGGCCGCTGTTGGCCTTCTGGAAGTCCGAGATCACCTGGGCGAGGGCCTGCTTGGGCACCTGGTCGGACTGGTTGGAGCCGAGGGTGACGGTGCCCGTGGCCGACGCCGTGCCCCCCGAGCCGGACGATCCGCCACTCGATCCGCAGGCGGCCAGGCTGGACACTCCGGCGATCGCCGCACCGGCCCCGAGCGCGCCGCGCAACAGTGAGCGGCGGCTGAAGCGGGCGGAGGCGGGCGTCAGGGAGGCCAGGTACTCGGCCTCGGTTGATGGACGCGACATTGACGTTCCTTCTCTCAAGCGGGTGTGACCCTGGGCGACCAGGGTCTTGAGTCACGAAGTGACACGCGATGGGCACCCGCCCCCCAGGGGGCCGGGGATCCGCACATCATCGTGCGACTTCGCACATGAATTCTCGATCTGAGTGTGCAAACCCGTCAAGTGAGTGTGCGAATGCGTGCAGTGGTGTTTACAGTCGTGCACAAAGGGTCAAGACTGGACCTGGCCGCGGACCCTGGACGCGGGACGGCCAGAAGGGGTGAGGGATGCTTCCCGAACAGCGGCGGGCGCGGGTCGCTCAGCTGGTCCGCTCCAACGGGGCGATGCGGGTCAGCGAGATCTCCGACGCGCTCGACGTGTCGCCCATGACCATTCGCCGCGACCTCGAGCTGCTCGACCGCGACGGCGTCGTGCACCGCGTCCACGGAGGGGCCACGGCGGGCGGTGGGGGCCACGAGCGGGAGGCGGGCTCACCGCCGCCGGTGAGTGAGGAGCCCGCCTTCCAGGTGAAGCGGCGGCTCGAGTCGGCCGCCAAGCGCGCCATCGCCCAGGCCGCGATGAGCCACATCGAGCCGGGAATGACCATCGCGCTGTCGGCCGGCACCACCACCTACGCCCTCGCCCGGGCCCTCGAGGGGTTCGCGGGGATCACCGTGGTGACCAACTCGACCGATGCGGCCAACGTGCTGTTCGAGACCCTGCCGTCCTCGAGCCTGGTCGTGCTCACCGGCGGCGTCCGGACGCCGTCGCACGCGCTGGTCGGGCCCATCGCCGAGTCGTCGCTCAAGGAGCTGCAGGTCGACATCGTCTTCCACGGCTTCCACGGCATGGACCCCCAGTCGGGATTCACCTGTCCCAATCTCGCCGAGGTGTCCACGGCCCAGGCGATGATCGCCGGCGGCGACCAACTCATCGTGCTCGCCGACCACTCGAAGTTCGGCGTCCGGGCGCTGGCGAAGGTGGCCGACCTGTCGGCGGCGACCACCCTCATCACCGACTCGCGCATCGCCGGCGACCAGCTCGAGGAGCTCCGGCGCCGCATCCCCACCGTGGAGATCGCCGACCCCGAGGCCAACTGAGGCGTCACCGGCGTCCTGGTCACGGGGCCGCGACGGACGACCGGTCGCGCTCGGCGAGCAGGTCGCGGGCGTGGGCGAGCGCGGTCTCGCTCGTCTCCAGCCCTGCCATCATCCGCGCCAGTTCGCTGAGCCGCTGCTCGCCGCTGACCTCGGAGATGCCGGAGTTCGTGACCCCCTCGGCGCTCGCCTTGGCGACGACGAGGTGCTGGTCGGCGAACGCCGCCACCTGGGCGAGGTGCGTGACGACGATCACCTGGCCGCGGCGGGCCAGGGCGGCGAGCCGGCGTCCGATCTGCAGTCCGACCGCCCCGCCGACGCCGGCGTCGACCTCGTCGAACACGAAGCAGTGCCCGGGGTCGGAGTCGGCGAGCACGACCTCCAGCGCGAGCCGGACGCGGGACAGCTCACCTCCGGAGGCCACCCGGCCGAGCGGCGCGGGTTCGGCGCCGGGGTTGGCACTGAACAGCAGGGCGACCCGCTCGGCGCCGGTCGCCGACAGGTCGGGGAGCGGTTGGAGGTCGAAGACGAGCCGGGCGTGCGGCATCGCGAGTTCGGCCAGCTCGGCGGCGACGGCCCGAGCGAGGCGCTCGGCCGCCTCGGCACGGCGGCGTCCGATCTCGCCCGCCTGCTCCAGCAACCGCTCGCCCAGGTCGGCCACCCGGGCGTCGAGCTCGTCGATGCGCTCGTCGCTGCCCTCGAGGTCGACCAGCCGGAGCGACGCCGTCTCGGCCCAGGCGAGCACCTCGTCGACCGTGTCGCCGTACTTGCGGGTGAGCGCGGACAGGGCGGAGCGCCGCTCCATGACGGCCTCGAGCCGGGCGGGGTCGGCGTCCAGGTCGGCGAGGTAGGAGGCCGCGTCCGCCGCGACGTCGTTGAGCTGCTGACTGGTCTCCCGGAGGCGTCGGACGAGGTCGCCCGCGGCGGGGTCGACCCGGGCAGCCGCCGCGAGCGCCCGGCCGGCACGTACCACGAGATCCCGCGCCCCCGGCACCTCGATCGCCCCGTCGGAGTCGCCCGACAGGGCGCCCACCGCCTCCGACGCGAGGGCCCGCAACTCGTCGGCGGCCTGCAGTCGGGTGGCCTCCGCGAGCAGGTCGGCGTCTTCCCCGGGCCGCGGTTCGAGCGCGGCGATCTCGTCGAGGCCGAACCGCAGCAGATCGATCTCCCGGGCGCGCGCGTGGGCCTCCCGCCGCAGCGTGTCGCGCTCCGTCATGAGGTCGCGGTGCCGGGCGAAGTCGCGGGCGTACCGGGCCAGGTCGTCGAGGTGTTCCGGGCCGCAGTACCGGTCGAGCACCTCCCGCTGGCGCTCGGGAGTGCCGAGTCGCACCTGCTCGGACTGTCCGTGGATGGTGGCCAACTCACCCGTGATCTCCGCCAGCGCCCCCACCGTCACCTGCACCCCGCCGGCGAAGGCGCGGGAGCGGCCCTGTGCGGTGACCTGGCGGGCCACGAGGAGTTCGGCGTCGCGGTCGTCGTCCTCGAGGACGCCGCCCAGTTCTGCCACCGCCTCCGCCACCCGTCCCGCCCCGGTGAAGCGACCCTCGACGACGGCCCGGGGCGCGCCGCGCCGCACGATGCCGGCGTCCGCCCGCCCCCCTAGCAACAGGCCCAGCCCGGAGACCACCATCGTCTTGCCGGCGCCGGTCTCACCGGTGATGGCGACCAGCCCGGGCCCGAGTTCGAGGCTGGTTTCGTCGATGACACCCAGCGCGCTGATGCGCAGGCCGGTCAGCATTCAGGCCCCGACATCACGGTTGCGCCACCCCTCCACCGGCAGGTCGAACTTGCGGACCAGCCGGTTGGCGAACGGCTGCTCGCTGGTGCGGGCGATGAGCAGGTCCTGCGGCAGCCGACGCACCGTGATGCGGCTGCCCCGACTGATGTCGAGGGAGCGGGCGCCGTCGCACCACAGCACCCCGGAGTTCACCTGCGAGCCGGACAGGTCGAGGTCGACGCGCGAGAACGGGCTGAGCACCATCGGCCGCGCGAACAGGGCATGGGCGCTCAGCGGCACGAGCAGCATCGCCTCGACGTCGGGCCAGATGACCGGTCCCCCGGCGGAGAACGCATACGCGGTGGAGCCGGTCGGGGTGCTCACGAGCAGGCCGTCGCAGTGCCAGCGCGACACCGGCCGGTGGTCGACCGAGGCGAGCACCTCGAGCATCCGGTCGCGGGCCCCCTTCTCGATCGACACCTCGTTGACCGCGAACGACTCCCAGCGCGCCCCGGTGATCTCGTCGTTGACGGTCACGGAGAGGACCAGCCGCCGCTCGATCGCGTAGTTGCGGTGGACCACCCGGGTGACGAGCGCTGAGGTCTCCGAGGGTTCGAGCTCGGCGAGGAAGCCGACGTGGCCGAGGTTGACGCCGAGCAGCGGCACCCGCCGGGTGAGGGCCCACTCGGCCGCCCTCAGAATGGTGCCGTCGCCGCCGAATACGATCAGCAGTTCCGGTGTTCCCGCGGCGGGGTCGTCCCACGAGCGCAGGTCGGCGCCGTCGACCCGGCCGCTCAGTTCGCCCAGTTGCTCGGGGTCGACGAGACAGCCCATGCCCGCCTCCGTGAGGCCGCTCACGAACGCCGTCGCCACGTCGAGGGCTTCGGGTCGGCGGGCGTTCACCTTGATGGCGACCCTGCGGAGCTGGGGCGGAACGGTCACCCTCGAAGCCTAGTCGGACCCTCGGACGATTCGCGCGGGCGCCCGGTGCGGGACGCTTCCGCGCGCTCGAAGGCGACGAAGTACTCGATATTGCCGGCCGGACCAGGCAGCGGGCTGGTCCCCCGCCAGGTCGACGTCCAGCCGAGAGCGGACGCCGCCGCCACCACCGCGTCGACGGCTCGAAGTCTGAGGTTCTCGTCCCGCACCACCCCACCGGGGCCGAGCCGGTCGCGGCCCACCTCGAACTGCGGTTTCACCATGAGCAGAGCCCGTCCCCGCGGCGCGACCACTGCGAACAGCGGCTCGAGGAGCAGGGTGAGGGAGATGAAGGAGACATCGGCAACGACGAGGTCGACAGGTCGTCCTTCGAGGTCGTCCAGGGTGAGCCGGCGCAGGTTGAGGCCCTCGCGCACCACCACCCGCGGGTCAGCACGCAGTCGCGGCGCGAGTTGGTCGTGGCCGACGTCGACGGAGTACACGCGCTCGACCCCGCGGCTCAGCAGCACCTGGGTGAAGCCTCCCGTGGAGGCGCCGGCGTCCAGGGCCCGCGCCCCGAGCTCGGTCCAGGCCAGGGCGTCGAGGGCGCCGACGAGCTTGTGCGCGGCGCGTGACACCCAGGGGTCCTCCTCCTCGAGGGACACGTTCTGGGCTCCGGTGACGGGCTCCGACGGTTTGTCGACGACCCGTCCGTCGACAAGCACCCGCCCCGACCGGACGAGTTCCCGGGCCTGGGACCGTGACCGGGCGAGGCCACGGGCCGCGAGCTCGAGGTCGAGCCGACGGGGTCCGTGCGCCCCGGAGCTCATCGCACCCGGGGACCCGGCACGCCGGGAATGGGCGACTGGACGGCGTCCCGGGACGTCGCCAGCACCTGGCTCAACACCTCCTGCACGGCCTGCAGCCTGTCGTGGTGCAGGCCGACGGGCTGCTCGCTGAGGTCGGCGAGTTCTCGCAGTGCGGAATCGATCACCTGGTTGCCCGTCTGCGGCGGCTCCGCCAACGGCGGAGGTTCGGGAACGCCCTGCTCGACACTCATCGCCTCAGCCTACGAGGTGGCGGGCGGTCAGCGGACGGCGCCGAGGCGCTCGAGGACACCGGTGCCCACGCCGGGGTGGCGCCAGGCGACCTGGAGCACCGCCCACGCCGCGTCGTACTGGTCGCTCACGCTGGAGGGCACGACCGCGAGACGTACCTCGTCGTCCTCCACGACGGCGCGTTGCTCACCGACCCGGCAGGCGTCGCCCTCCCACCGGGCGACTCGCGGCGGCTGCAGCAGACTGGGCACGTCGGGGCCGATCCAGGTCGGTCGCAGGTCCTCGGTGGCGTCGACGAGATCACGCTTGCCGTGCGCCCCGGTGAACACCAGCAACGAGTCGATCCCGACGCGGTTCGCACCGAGGATGTCGGTGTCGAGCCGGTCCCCGACGAAGATGGGTCTGGTGGAGCGCAGCCGGCGCATGGTCTCGTGCAGCAGGGGCGGGCTCGGCTTGCCCGCCTCCTCGGGCTCCGCGTCGACGGCGGCGCGGACGGCGTTGATCTGGGTGCCGGCGCCGGGCACGAGTCCGAGGTCGGTGGGCCGGGTGAGGTCGGAATTGGTGGCGAACCAGCGGGCGCCACGCTCGATGGCGAAGCAGGCGCCGTCTAGTGTGCTCCAGGCGATGTTCGGGTCGTACCCCTGGATGACGGCGACCGGCCCCTCCCGCCAGTCGCGGGTCACCCGCATCCCCACCGCCCGGACCTCGTCGGCGAGGGCGTCCGCCCCTGCGACGTAGACCAGGCTCCCGGTGGGAAGCTGGTCGGCGAGCATGGCGGCCCCGGCCTGGGCGCTGGTCACGATGTCCTCGACGGACGCCGGAATACCCAGCCGGGTCAATTGGTCGACGACCACCTGCGGGGGCCGGGCCGCGTTGTTGGTGACGAAACCGACCCGCACTCCTCTGGACCGTAGGCCGGCGATGCCGTCGGAGGCGCCGGGGACCGGCTGCGGACCGAGGTAGACCACCCCGTCGAGGTCGAAGAGCGCGGCGTCGTACCTGTCGATGAGGGCCTCGTCGCTCACTGCCCGTCCTCCGCGTCAGCGGCGGGGGGGTCGACGTCGCCGGGCTCCCGCTCGGCCGGATCGTCCTCGGACTCGTCATCCGGCGCGAGGTCGAGGGTGACGCCATCGAGCTCCGCGAGCCGCTCGTCGACGCCGAGCTCATCCTCACGGTCGAGGGACGCGGCGGATCCGAACCACTGCCGCGCTCCCGACTCGTCCCCCTGGGCGAGCAGGTGCTCGGCGTAGGCGAACCTCAGGCGCGCCTGGCTCATGGTCGAGCCA
>JAJYQH010000194.1 GCA_021794705.1 Actinomycetes bacterium
GTCGGTGCGCGCCTCCGCGCGCTCGCGGACGCCGCGCAGGCTCGGCACGTGGTCGTCGCCGGTCTCGCCGAGGGTGACCAGGCGCTCGAGGTTGGGGGTGCGGGCGCGCCGGACGCGGTCGAGCTCGGAGGCCCCGCCGGCGAAGAGCAGCCGCGCGCCCGAGTCGTTGACGATGTGGCCGAGTTGCTCGGGGGTGCTCGTCGCGTAGATCGGCACCGGCACGGCGCCGACCAGCATGGTCGCGAGGTCGACCTCGGTCCATTCCGGGGAGTTGGCGGCGAAGATGGCGACCCGGTCGCCGCGCTCGACGCCAGCTGCGAGCAGGGCGCGGGCGGTCGCGTGCACGGTGTGGTCGAGCTCGGCGTAGGTCTGGGTGCGCCACCGGTCACCGTCGCGGACGCGGGTCGCGATCCGTGCGGGGTGGGCGGCGACGGCGGAGGCGAACAGGTGCGAGACGTGGTCGGTCACGGCCGGTCCTCCTCCCTGGGGAACGGGGGCCGAAGCGGCTCTCGGCGTCCGGAACATCCAGCCTACGCGTGCGTAGCCTTCGCCACGCGCACGGGGCCGCTCAGCCGGCGAGCACCCTGCGGAGCCACGCGAGATCGGCGAGGTGCCCCTCGCCGGGCGTCTCGACGACGACCGGCGCGCCCGCCGAGCGGACGACCTCCGCCAGCCCCTCCGGATCGACCTGGCCGCGGCCCAGCGTGGTGTGCCGGTCGGCCCCCGAGCCGAACGCGTCGCGGGAGTCGTTGGCGTGCACGAGGTCGATCCGCCCGGTGATCGCCACCACCCGGTCGACCAGCCCGGCGAGCTGCTCCCCGGCAGCGTGCGCGTGGCAGGTGTCGAGGCAGAAGCCGACCTCCTCGAACCCGGTGGCCGAGGAGAGGGCGTCCCACAGCTGCTCCAGCCGCGACAGCTGGCGGGCCATCGCGTGCGTGCCCCCGGCCGTGTTCTCGATGAACATCGGCACGGCGAGGTCGAGGCCCTCGACGCACTTGCGCCAGTTGTCGAGCCCGGCGGCCGGGTCGTCGTCGGCCGTGACGTGGCCGCCGTGGACGACGACGCCCTGCGCACCGATCTCGGCGGCCAGGCTCAGGGTCTGCTGCAGCAGCTTGCGCGAGGGGATGCGGATGCGGTTGTTGGTCGAGGCGACGTTGATGACGTAGGGCGCGTGCACGTAGAGGTGGACGCCGGCGGCGTCCGCGTGCTCGCGCAGGGCGCCGGCCCCTCCCGGGTAGGCGACCGAGGGCTTCTTCCAGCTCTGCGGGTCACCGAGGAAGAACTGCACGAGATCGGCGTCCCGGCTCGCCGCCTCGGCGAGCGGATCGGCCTGATCGACGTGGGCTCCGATGCGTACGGTCATGCCCGTCAGGGTAGTGGGGCCGGGCGACACCGTCGGCCGCCCGGCGGCGGGTCACTGCCCGTAGACGTTCTGGTAGCGGTCGAACAGCCGGTCGATGTCGTGCTGGTCCATCGGCACCGCGTCGCCGAGTTGACGGGCGAGGTGCACGGTGCGGGCGACATCCTCGACCATCACCGCCGCCTTGACGGCGTCCCGGGCGTCGGAGCCGATGGTGAACGGGCCGTGATTGGCCATGAGCACCGCCCGGGAGCGGCTCGAGCGGAGCGTCTCGACGATGCCGCGCCCGATCGAGTCGTCGCCGATGAGCGCGAACGGTCCGACCGGGATGTCGCCGCCGAACTCGTCGGCGATCATCGTGAGCACGCACGGGATCGGCTCGCGCCGCGCCGCCCAGGCGGTCGCGTAGTCGGAGTGGGTGTGGACGACGCCGCCGACCTCCGGCATGTGCCGGTAGACGTAGGCGTGCGCGGCGGTGTCCGAGGACGGCTTGCGCTCCCCCTCGACGAGGGTGCCCTCGAGGTCGCACACGACCATCGCCTCCGGGGTGATGTCGTCGTAGGAGACGCCGGACGGCTTGATCACCAGCAGGTCGGCCCCGGGGACCCGAGCCGAGACGTTGCCGGCCGTCCAGACCACCAGATTGTTGCGGGGAAGCTCCGCGTGCAGCGCGGCGACCTCCCGCTTGAGCCTCTCCACCTCGTCGCGGACGCCGTCGGGCACCGCCGTGAGCTTCTCGGACACGGGCACTCCACCTCTCGTCACGACCCCACCCGGCGCGCGTGTCACCGTCGGAGCGACGGAGGTCGTCGGGGCAGGGTCTCGCCTTGGAGCGATGTTACCGTTAACATGGGCGCAGTCACCAGCCCGGCATGGACGCCGCGACCAGGAGGTCACCGATGAGTTCCGAAGAACGGTCCCCCGCACCCGACCCGGCTGCGACCCAGACCGCGTGCGCGATCCGCGAGGGCCGCACCTCACTGGGCATCGAGCTGGGATCCACACGGATCAAGGCGGTGCTCATCGGACCCGACCACCAGCCGCTGGCGGTGGGCACCCACGACTGGGAGAACCAGTTCGTCAACCGGGTGTGGACCTACTCGCTCGAGTCCGTCTGGTCGGGCATCCAGGGCTGCGTCGCGTCGCTCGCCGCCGACGTCCGCTCCCGGCACGGCGTCGACCTCACGACCGTCGGCTCGCTCGGCGTCTCGGCGATGATGCACGGCTACCTCGCCTTCGCGGCCGAGCCGGGGGCCCCCGACGGACGGCTGCTCACCCCGTTCCGCACGTGGCGCAACACGTCGACCGGCGCCGCGGCGTCCGAATTGAGCGCGCGGTTCGGACACAACATCCCGCTGCGGTGGAGCATCGCCCACCTCTACCAGGCGATCCTCGACGGCGAGGAGCACGTGCCGGACATCACCTTCCTCACCTCGCTGGCCGGCTACGTC
>JAJYQH010000374.1 GCA_021794705.1 Actinomycetes bacterium
CCAGGTGGCGGGCGGCAGCGCTCCCGACGTCATCCAGATGGACGAGAGCTACCTCACCCAGTACTCCGACAACGGCACCCTGCTCGACCTCAAGAAGGCCGGGCTCGACATGTCGAACTTCCCCTCCGGCACCGGTGACATGGGCACGACGTCCAAGGGCACCTTCGGCGTGGTCGCGGGCATCAACTCCCAGGTCGTCATCGCCAACCCCAAGGTGCTCAAGGCGGCCAACGTCCCGATGCCCGACGACAAGACCTGGACGTGGGACAGCCTCGCCAAGGACGCCGAGAAGGTGACGGCCAACAGCCCGGCGGGCACCTACGGCTCGGCCAACTGGGCCTACACCGACTTCATGCTGCGGCTCTGGCTGCGCCAGCACGGGGCCTCGGAGTTCAACGGCAGCCAGCCGGGCTTCACCGCCGCCCAGCTCGCCCCGTTCTTCCAGCAGGCCGTCGCGCTGCAGAAGAGCAAGGCCTTCCCGACGGCGTCGCTGGCCTCGCAGGACAGCACGACCTCGCAGGACCAGGGCATGGCGGCGACCAACAAGGTCGCCTTCTCCTACTGGTGGAGCAACCAGGTCACCGCGCTCAACAAGGACACCGGTGAGAACCTCAAGCTGCTCATGCCGCCGAGCACGACGGGCAACGCCAAGGACAGCCAGCTGTACTACAAGGCGTCCATGCTGTGGTCGATCAACAAGGCGACCAAGGTGCAGGCTGCCGCGCTGAAGCTGGTCGACTTCCTTGTCAACAGCCCCACGGCCGGCAAGATCCTCGGCACCGAGCGCGGCATCCCCGCCAACACCAAGGTGCTCGACGCGATCACCCCCCAGATGAGCCCGACCGACAAGCAGGTCTCCGACTACCTCAAGAGCATCTCGGGCGACCTCGGTTCGCCGATGGGCCTCACTCCTCCGGGAGCGAGCAACGCCAACTACGCCACGTACGTGACCAACCTGCTCTTCGGGAAGACCTCGCCCCAGCAGGCGGCCCAGGACTACCAGAACTCGGTGACCTCGGCCCTCAAGGGCAAGAGCTGAGCGGAGCCCACCTGGTGTGGCCGCCCTCTCCGGGTGGCCACACCGGTGGTCCCGCCGATCGGACCCTGCCATGAGTGCCATCGCCGAACTCTCCCAGGCCCGTCGGGGACGCGACGAGTCCCGTGACAACAAGGCCGCCTACCTGTTCCTGCTGCCGTGGCTGATCGGCCTGGTGGTCATCACCATCGGGCCGATGGTCGCGTCGCTGTACCTGTCGTTCACCGACTACAACCTGCTCAGCGCACCCCACTGGATCGGGCTGCAGAACTACGTGGCCATGTTCCACGACTCGCGGCTGATCAACTCGCTCAAGGTCACGTTCATCTACGTGCTCGTGTCGACGCCGCTGCAACTCGCGCTGGCCCTCGCCATCGCGATGCTGCTCAACCAGGGGATGCGGGGCCTCGCCTTCTACCGGTCGGTGTTCTACCTGCCCTCGCTCATGGGCGCCTCGGTGGCCATCGCCGTGCTGTGGCGCCAGTTGTTCGGCACCACCGGCCTGGTCAACCAGCTGCTGCTCAAGGTCGGCGTGCACAACCCGCCGGGGTGGATCGCCGACCCGTCGACCGCGCTGTGGACGATCATCCTGCTGCACGTGTGGACCTTCGGGTCGCCGATGATCATCTTCCTGGCCGGCCTGCGCCAGATCCCGACCATGTACTACGAGGCGGCCGCCGTCGACGGCGCGTCGAAGTGGACGCAGTTCAGCAGCATCACCATCCCGCTGCTGAGCCCGATCATCTTCTTCAACCTCGTGCTGCAGATCATCGGGGCCTTCCAGTCCTTCACCCAGGCGTTCGTCGTCTCGGGAGGCACCGGCGGTCCGTCCGACTCGACGATGTTCTACACCCTCTACCTGTACCTGCAGGGGTTCGGACAGTTCCGCATGGGCTACGCCTCAGCGATGGCGTGGCTCCTCATGATCATTGTCGCGATCTTCACGGCCGTGAACTTCCTCGTCTCCAAGTATTGGGTTCACTACGATGACTGACTCCGTCCGTACAGAGGACATCTCGCTGGTCGACGCGCCGCTCGCCGCCGTGGAGGAGCCGAACGGCACCGACGCGGAGCCGACGAGACGCCGTTCCGGCCACCCGGTGCGCTCGCTCGTCAAGCACGTCGTCTTGATCGTCGCGTCGATCGTCATGATCTACCCGCTGTTGTGGATGCTCGTCAGCTCGTTCCGGCCGGCCGACGAGATCTTCAACAACACCTCGATCATCCCCTCGGCGCTGCGCCTCAAGAACTACGTCACGGGCTGGAGCGCCATCCCGGGCTTCACGTTCACGAACTTCTTCATCAACTCGATCACCATCACGGTCGGCGCGATCCTCGGCAACCTCATCAGCTGCTCGATGGCGGCCTACGCCTTCGCCCGGCTCAAGTTCCGGGGCCGCGGGATCTTCTTCTCGATCATGCTGATGACGCTGATGCTGCCCTACCACGTCACCGTGGTGCCGCAGTACATCATGTTCTCGAAGCTGCACTTCGTGAACACCTTCGTCCCGCTCGTGCTGCCGAAGTTCCTCGCCACCGACGCGTTCTTCGTGTTCCTCATGGTGCAGTTCATCCGCGGGCTGCCGCGCGAACTGGACGAGGCCGCCCGGATCGACGGCTGCGGCCACGCCCGCATCTTCCTCAACATCATCCTGCCGCTCATGGTGCCGGCCATCGCGACGACGACGATCTTCACCTTCATCTGGACCTGGAACGACTTCTTCCAGTCGCTCATCTACCTCACCCGGCCGGCCAACTTCACCGTGCCGCTCGC
>JAJYQH010000015.1 GCA_021794705.1 Actinomycetes bacterium
CGCCGCGGTGCTCGTCGGCTTCGGCAGCTACGTCGAGAACCCGTCGGCCGACAGCTTCCACCTGTTCGAAGTCTTCCTCGGCGTGTTCATCGGCGCAGTCACCTTCACCGGCTCGATCGTCGCGTGGGGCAAGCTCAACGGACGGATCGCCAGCAAGCCACTCACCCTGCCGGGCCGCAACTGGCTCAACCTCGGGGCGGTCGTCGTGTCGGTGCTCCTCGGCGTCTGGTTCCTGCAGTCGCACAGCATCGTCCCGCTGGCGCTCATGACGCTCGTCGCGCTCGGGCTCGGCGTCCACCTCGTCGCCGCCATCGGCGGCGCCGACATGCCGGTGGTCATCTCGATGCTCAACTCGTACTCGGGCTGGGCCGCCGCGTTCAGCGGCTTCATGCTCAACATGAGCGTGCTCATCGTCACCGGTGCGCTCGTCGGTGCCTCCGGCGCGATCCTGTCGTACATCATGTGCCGGGCGATGAACCGGTCGTTCATCTCGGTCATCCTCGGCGGCTTCGGCGACGACACGAGCGCCGCGGGCGACACCGAGATGGGGGAGTACCGCGAGTATTCGGTGGCCGACGTCGCCGAACTGCTCACCGACGCGCGCAGCGTCATCATCGCGCCCGGGTACGGGATGGCCGTCGCTCAGGCGCAGTATCCGGTCGCGGAACTCACCGCCGCCCTGCAGGCCCGCGGCACCAGCGTCCGCTTCGCCATCCACCCGGTCGCGGGACGCCTGCCCGGTCACATGAACGTGCTGCTCGCCGAGGCCCACGTGCCCTACGACATCGTGCTCGAGATGGACGAGATCAACGACGACTTCAAGGACACCGACGTCGTGCTCGTCATCGGCGCCAACGACACGGTCAACCCGGCCGCGATGGAGCCCGGGTCGCCGATCTCCGGCATGCCGGTGCTGCACGTGTGGGAGGCCCGTCAGGTGGTCGTGTTCAAGCGCTCGATGAGCGCGGGGTACGCCGGCGTCCAGAACCCGCTGTTCTTCAACCAGAACTCGGCGATGTGCTTCGGCGACGCGAAGGCGACCGTCCAGGCGATCCTTCAGGCCCTGCCCGCCGGGGCCGACCGGACGCCGATCACCGCCTGACCCGCTCCTCGGGCCCTGCGGCGTACGAGATGACTGACGGCGTACGAGATGACGGCCGAAACCAGTCATGTCGTACGCCGCGGGGGACGCCTTGTACGCCGCGGGGAGGGGGTCAGGCCTTCTTGCTCGGGGACTTGGGCTCCACGCCCGGCGTCCAGTTGAGCATGCTCGAGCGCTCCATGAACTCCTGGGAGTCGATCTCGCCACGGGCGAAGCGCTCGGCCAGGATCTCCCGGGCCCGGTGCTCGGCGCTCATCGCCCCGCGGAACCGCCCGCGCCCCACCAACCCGCTCAACTGGTCGCGGTGCCGCCACGCCTGCCAGCCGGCGACCAGGGCGAGCACCATGAGGATCGTGAAGAATCCGCCGACCAGCGGGGCGATCCACGACCCCTGGTCGCCGTACATCATGTTGCCCATGTGATGGGGCTCCAACGGGTACATGCCGCCTCAGCCTTCCTCGGCCCGGGCCACCCGGACCTCGACACCATGATGACTCCACACCTGTGAGAAGCACTGGGCGGGTGGTGTGAAATCACTGTGAGGTCACTCTGAGCCGCCCGGGGTCGGCTCAGGTGAGGTAGCCGAGGTCGGGCTCCGCCGCGATGAGATCCTCGAGCACCTGCCGGGCCACGGCCACCGAGTCGACGAGCGGATGGCACGCCATCGCGAGCCACGCACGGCGGCGGCTGCCGGACTCCGCCGCCGCCAGGGTCATCCGTTCGACCGATTTCACCTCGGTGACCAGGCCGACCGCGTACTGGGGGAGTGGGTCGGCGGGCAGGGGGTGCACGCCGGTGCCGTCGACGAGGCAGGGCGCCTCGATGACGGCGTCCGCATCGAGCTCGTCGAGCCGCGACCCGTTGGCCGTGTTGAGGATCAGGGTGGCCGGCCGGTCGTGCGCGATCGCGTGCACGATCGCGAGCGCCACCTGGTCGTACCCGCCGCCCTGGAGGTCGGCCTCGTCGCGGTCGAACGATCCGGAGGCCTCCCGATTGGTGGCCATGTACGTGCGTTCCCGGGCCAGGCGCACGTCGTCCCACCGGGCCAGCGCCCCCGGGGCCCCCGGTTCGGGGACGCCGTAGAAGTCGCGCTGCTGGTCGGCGATCACCTGCGCGCGTGAGCGGGCCGCGGCGGCGTCGGCGGCCAGCGTCTCGCGGGTGAAGTAGTAGGGGTGGAGGTACTCGTTGGGCAGCGCCCCGAGCGTCCGGAGCCAGGCCGCGCCGAACAGCCGGCCCTCCTCGAACCCGGCGAGTCGCTCAGGGTCGGCGAGCAGGTCGGGGAGCACGTCGACGCCGTCCACCCGCAGCGCCCGCAACCAGCCGAGGTGGTTGAGCCCGATGTAGTCGAGCTCGGCGCGCTCGGGGTGCTCCACCCCGGCCGCGCGCAGGGCCCGGCGTCCCAGGCCGACGGGGGAGTCGCAGATGCCGATGACCCGGTCGCCCAGATCGGCGCGCAGCGCCTCGGTGACCATGCCGGCGGGGTTGGTGAAGTTGATGACCCAGGCGTCCGGGGCCACGTCGCGGATGGTGCGCGCCATCCGGCGCACCACCGGAATGGTGCGGAGCGCGTAGGCGATCCCGCCCGCCCCGACCGTCTCCTGCCCGATGATGCCGTGCCGGAGCGGGATCGTCTCGTCGTGCGCCCGGGCGCCGAGGCCGCCGACCCGGATCGCCGAGAAGACGAAGTCCGACCCCCGCACGGCGTCGGCGAGGTCGAGGTGGGTGGTGACGCTCAGCCGGCCGGGGCGGGACGCCGCCTGCTCGGCGCACACCGCCGCCACGGCCCCCAGCCTGGCGCTGTCGGTGTCGAACAGGCGCAACTCGGTGACGCGTCCGGGCTCGTCGTCGGCGAGCAGGGCCGCGTGCACGAGGGGCACCCGGAAGCCGCCACCGCCGAGAATCGTGAGGATCACGCGGTCCATCGTGTCATCCATGGCCGCGGGCCCGGACTTTCCGCGGCTGTGGGTGTGTCGCCGGCCGCGGCCGGGTGGCATGGTGAGGGCGTGGGCAGCGTCTACGAGGCGGCGGGCGGGGACGAGGGACTGGTGCGGCTCGCCGAGGCCTGGCATCGGCGGGTGCTCGAGGACGACGTGGTCAGCCACGCGTTCAGCCACGGGTTCCATCCGCAGCACAGCCTGCGCCTCGCGGCGTACTGGGGCGAGGCCCTGGGCGGCCCGCGCACGTACTCGACCACCTACGGCGACCAGTCGTCGGTCCTGCGGCTGCACAGCGGCAACGGGCTGCACGAGGAGATGGACCTCCGCGCGATCGCCTGCTTCGATGCCGCGCTGCAGGACGCCGGTCTGGCGTGGGAGCCGCTGGGTCGAGTGCTGCACGACTACTTCGCCTGGGCCACCCTCGCCTCGATGTCGCGGTACCCGGACTCGGCCGACCGGGTGCCCGAGGGGCTCCCCGTCCCACAGTGGTCGTGGGACGGGCTGCGGGAATGACCGGCGCGGACGCTCCCGGTTACAGTGGCTGTGGGAGTGTCGGGGCTCGCCCGTCACCCGCCCCAGGACGCCTGCTGGAGGATCGTGATGCGGGACAGCGCTGATTTCGACCTGCTGGCGTGCGGGCTGTTCTTCACCGACATGACGTTCACCGGGCTGCCCACCGGCGGCCCCCGGGTGGGGCACGAGATCCGGGTCGGCCCCTACTTCCAGACCCCCGGCGGCATCGCCAACTCCTCGATCTCGGCCGCCCGGCTGGGGCTCAGCGTCTGCATGGCCGCCGACGTGGGCGACGACCCGATGACGATCGGCGCCCTCGCCGCGCTCAACGAGGAGGGGATCGACACCTGCCACGCCCTCGTCCACACCGGCTGGCAGACACCCCTCACCGTGCTGCTCAACTACGACGACGACCGCGCCCTGGTCACGTCCGAGACCGCGCACCCGGGCGACTGCATGCTGCGTGCCGACTTCCACCCCAGCTCGCTGGTGGCGATCACCCACCTCCAGCCCTTCCCGATGCCGTGGCTGCGGCACGCCGCCGACTCCGGCACGCTGGTCATCGGCGACGTCGGGTGGGACGAGTCCGGACGCTGGCAGCTGAGCGACCTCGCCGAGCTAGAGCACTGCCACGTGTTCACCCCCAACGAGACCGAGGCACTCCACTACACGCGCTCCGAGACGGCCGAGCAGGCGATCCGGCGGCTCGCCGAGGTCGTCCCCCTGCCGGTGATCACCCTCGGCGCGCGGGGCGCGATGGCCCTGGACGCCGGCACCGGCGAGGTCGTCCACGTGCCCGCGATCCCCGGGCCGGTGGTCGACACCGGCGGTGCGGGCGACGTCTTCTCGTCCGGTCTCGCCGCGGGCCTCATCGCCGGGCTCCCGCTGGCCGACGTGCTGCGGCTGGGCACGGTCGTTTCGGCGCTCACCATCTCCCGTCCGGGGGGCGCCACCACCGCCCCGGCCCTCGACGAGGTGAAGGCGTTCGTCGCGAGCCGGCCGCTGCTCGCCGCCGACTACGGCTTCGTCGCCGACCTGTCGTGGGACTGGTCCGGCAGCCGCGGCTGCCGGGTGGCCCCGGCCGGCTAGGAGCGGGCGTCCGAACCGCGGTGGCGGGCGGACGGGAGGGGGCGCCCGCGGAGTAGAGTTCCACAAGCTGTTCCAACCTCATCCTCTGGAGGAGATCCCCGTGACCTACGTGATCGCGCAGCCGTGCGTCGACGTCAAGGACCGTGCGTGCGTCGAGGAGTGCCCCGTCGACTGCATCTACGAGGGCAACCGCATGCTCTACATCCACCCGGAGGAGTGTGTCGACTGCGGCGCCTGCGAGCCCGTCTGCCCGGTCGAGGCCATCTTCTACGAGGACGACCTGCCCGAGGACCAGCAGGAGTACCTCGCCGTCAACGCCGACTTCTTCGACGGCATCGGCTCCCCGGGCGGGGCCGCCAAGCTCGGCCCGGTCGACAAGGACCACCCGGTCGTGGAGGCGCTCCCCCCGCAGGGCGAGTGACCCTCGACGCCGTGAGAGTCTCGTCGAAGCTCCCCGACTTCCCCTGGGACACGCTGGCCGCGGCGAAGGCCGTGGCCAGCGCCCATCCCGACGGTCTCGTCGACCTGTCGGTGGGCACGCCCGTCGACCCCACCCCACAGCTGGCGCGGGACGCCCTGTGCTCGGCGTCCGACGCGCCCGGCTACCCGACGGTGTGGGGGACGCCGGGAGTGCGCCAGGCGATCATCGACTACCTCGTGCGCCGCTGGCATGCGGTCGACCTGCCGCACGAGGGCGTCTACCCGGTCGTCGGCACCAAGGAGGCCGTCGCGTGGCTGCCCACGCTCCTCGGTCTGGGCGCCGGTGACCTCGTCGTCATCCCGACGACGGCCTACCCCACCTACGAGGTCGGCGCCCGGATGGTCGACGCCGAGGTGCAGGCCTGCGACGACCCGGGCCTCGTCGAGGGCACGCCCACGCTGATCTGGATCAACTCCCCGGCCAACCCGCACGGCGCCATCCTGAGCGCCGGGCAGACCCGCGACTGGGTGCGGTACGCCCGCTCGATGGGGGCGGTGCTCGCGGCCGACGAGTGCTACGCGGAGTTCGCCTGGGACGCCGAGCCCGTCAGCGTCCTCGACCCGGCCGTCAACGACGGCGAGCCCACCGGCGTCCTCGCGCTGCACTCGCTGTCGAAGCGCTCGAACCTCGCCGGCTACCGGGCCGGTTTCGTCGCCGGCGACCCGGCCATCGTCGGCGAGCTCGTCGCCACGAGCAAGCACCTCGGGATGATGGTCCCGGCCCCCGTCCAGGAGGCCATGCGGGTCGTGCTGGGCGACCAGGATCACGTCGAGGAGCAGCGCGAGCGCTACCTCGCGCGACGCCGGCTGCTGGCGCCCGCGCTCGAGGCGGCCGGCTTCCGCATCGACCATTCCGAGGGGTCCCTCTACCTGTGGGCGACCCGGGGCGAGGACTGCCGCGACACCGTCGACTGGCTCGCCCAGCGGGGCATCCTCGTCGCTCCCGGCGACTTCTACGGGGCCGCCGGACGCCGGCACGTCCGGGTCGCGCTGACGGCGCCCGACGAGCGCATCGCCGCCGCCGCCGCGCGGCTGTCCTGAACCGCGCCGGGCCGCCACGGCGGGATTTCCCGGCGCGGCGCCACTAGGCTGGCGCGGTGACAACGAGCGAGATCGCCGACCAGGAGGACTTCGACCCCGCCGACGACGAGGGGATCCTCGAACCCGAGGAGATCCTCGAACCCGAGGTCACCTACGACGAGGCCCGGTTCGCCGCGCGCCCCACCCGGCTGCGCCCGAAGTCGCGGCGGGCGACGAGGAGGCGGCAGGCGTCCGGCATCATGGCGCCGCCGTTCGAGCCGGTCGGCACCAACGGCGCCTACGTCAACTGGCTCGAGGAGCAGTCGATGCTCCGCGACGCGACCGAACTGGCCAAGCAGCTCACCGGCCAGTCGAGCATGTGGGCGAACCCGTTCGCCGCGCCCGACCCCCGCGCCGCCGTCGACAAGGCCTCGGTGTGGTACACCGCCTACCCGTTGTCCCTCATGACCCGGCCGGACGCGAGCTTCCTCGCCGCCCTCGGCGACGAGGAGTTGTGGCGCACGTTCCGCCGGATCGGCATCGACGCGATCCACACCGGCCCGGTGAAGATGGCCGGCGGCATCCACGGATGGGAGCACAGCCCGAGCATCGACGGTCACTTCGATCGCATCAGCATGGCGATCGACCCGCAGTTCGGCACCGACGAGGAGTTCCGGGCGATGTGCGCGGTGGCGGCCGAGTACAACGGCAGCATCATCGACGACATCGTCCCCGGTCACACCGGCAAGGGCGCCGACTTCCGGCTGGCCGAGCTCAACCACAAGGATTACCCGGGCATCTACCACATGATCGACATCCCCCCGGAGGCGTGGGCCCTGCTCCCGGACGTGCCGGAGGGACGCGACTGCGTCAACCTCGACCCCGAGACCGAGCGCCGGCTCGCCGACGAGGGCTACATCATCGGCGCCCTGCAGCGGGTGATCTTCTACGAGCCCGGCGTCAAGGAGACCAACTGGTCGGTCACCCCGCCGATCAGGGACGCCGCCGGCGTCGAGCACCGCTGGGTCTACCTGCACTACTTCAAGGACGGCCAGCCGTCGATCAACTGGCTCGACCCCACGTTCGCCGGCATGCGGCTGGTCATGGGCGACGCCCTGCACTCGCTCACCGACCTGGGCTCCAGCGCGCTGCGTCTCGACGCCAACGGGTTCCTCGGCGTCGAGAAGGCGACCGCCGGCGAAACCGCCTGGTCGGAGGGCCATCCGCTCTCGGAGGCGGCCAACCAGCTCATCGGCTCGATGGTCCGCAAGGTGGGCGGCTTCACCTTCCAGGAGCTCAACCTCGCCATCGACGACATCCTCGCCACCGGCAGCCGCGGGCCCGACCTCTCCTACGACTTCGTCACCCGGCCCGCCTACCACTACGCGCTCATCACCGGAGACACCGAGTTCCTCCGCATGGCGCTCCGGGAGTCGCTGCGCCTCGGCGTCGACCAGGCCTCGCTGGTGCATGCGCTGCAGAACCACGACGAGCTCACCTACGAGCTCGTGCACTTCGCCACGCGACACCGGGACGACCTGTACAGCTTCGAGGGCGAGGAACTGCGCGGGGAGGACATGGCCGAGCGGATCCGCGAGACGATGCGCCGGCGGATCACCGGCGAGGCGGCCCCCTACAACGCCGTGTTCACCCAGAACGGGATCGCCTGCACCAGCACCTCGATCGCCGCCGCCATCCTCGGCATCACCGACCTCGCCGAGATCGACGACGCCCAGGCGAAGCGGATCGCCGACGTGCACCTGCTGCTGGTCATGTACAACGCCTTCCAGCCCGGGGTGTTCGCCCTGTCCGGCTGGGACCTCGTCGGTGCGCTGCCGCTCGACCGGGCGCAGGTGAGCCCGCTCATCCGCGACGGCGACACCCGGTGGATCGAGCGGGGCGCCTACGACCTCATGGGCTGGGCGCCGCAGGCGGCCGGATCGAGCGCGGGGATGCCCAGGGCCCGCTGCCTCTACGGCTCCCTGCCCGAGCAGCTCGCCGAGCGCCACTCGTTCGCCCGGCGGCTCGCCCGCATCCTGGCGGTGCGCAAGAAGCACGGGATCGCCACCGGAACCCTCCTCGACATTCCCGAGATGCCTCCCAAGCCCGTGCTCGTCCTCGTCAACCGGCTGGCGGTCGGCGCGATCCAGGTGACCGTGCTCAACTTCGGCCCCGAGCGGGCCGAGGTGACCGTGCAGTCGGACCACATCCCCGCGGGCCGGGTGCGCGACCTGTCGACGAAGCGGATCATCGCGACGACCGGTGAGGAGCACAGCTTCTCGCTGACCCTGCCGGGCTTCGGCGGGCTCGCCCTGCTGGTCGAGGAGCCGGTAGAGGACGACTGATCGGCGCGCGGCGTCCCCGGCTCACGACCGGACGGTGATCTGCACCCCCGTCACCGGGGTGCCCGCGGCCGCCCACGCGGCGACCTGCTGCCCGTCGTTGTGCCACGCCCTGGAGGTCACCGTGGCGGAGTCGACGCCGTAGACGCCGGTCGTCATCATCGACAGCTGGGCGATCGCCCACAGCGTCGTCGGGTCGGACGCCGTGGCGGTCACGGTGTTCCCCGACCTGCTCGTCTTCACCCGGGGGAAGGTGCGGGCGAGGAAGCCGGCGAGACCGCGGGCGTTGCCGGCGGTGGTGGCCCGGTTCACGCAGCTGAGGGACGCCGGCGAGTTGCCGGTGAGCGCGCTGGCGAAGGCCCTGGCCGCCTCGACGTGCTGGCGGTAGCCGTTCGGCACGCCGCTGTGCTGCACCGCCTGGGCGACGTTGTTGATGTCGGCCGTCTGCCAGTCCTTCACCCGCACCAGCGCCGCGTAGAACTTGCCCGAGGAGTACCACGGGTCGAGCAGTTGTGACTTCGTGCCCCAACCCTGCGAGGGGCGCTGCTGGAAGAGCCCGATCGAGTCCTGGTCGCCGTAGTCGAGGTTGCGCAGCCGCGACTCCTGCATCGCCGTCGCCAGCGCGATGGACGCCGCCCGGGGTTCCAGCCCGCGCCGGATCGACTCGGCCACGATGATCGCGGCGTTCCCGCTCTGCTCGAGGTCGAGCGAGGTGGTGGTCGTCCCGACGGTGACGATGCACTGCTCACTCGGGGGGATGATCAGCACCTTGCGGCCGGTGACGAGGTGCCAGACCACCCCGGCGATGGCCCCCGCGAGGGCGAGCAGGACGACCAGGGTGAGGAGCGGAGCCAGCAGCCGCCGGCGTCGTCGTGATCTGCGGGGCATGACGGGTGCTCAGTTGGCGTGCAGCGCATCGTTGAGCCGGATCGCCCCGCCGCGGCGCGGGCGGGCCAGCACCGCGCCCGACTGGGAGTCGCGGAGGAACAGCAGGTCGTCGACGCCCGACAACTCGACGGCCTTCACCACCCGCCCGTCCGGCAGGCGCACCTTGGTGCCCGCGGTGACGTAGAGGCCTGCCTCGACGACGCAGTTGTCGCCGAGGGAGATGCCGATGCCGCTCTCGGCCCCGAGCAGCGAGCCTTCGCCGATGCTGATCACCTGCGTGCCGCCCCCCGACAGCGTCCCCATGATCGACGCGCCGCCGCCGACGTCGCTGCCCGCGCCGACGACCACGCCGGCCGAGATCCGGCCCTCGACCATCGACGTGCCGAGCGTGCCCGCGTTGTAGTTGACGAACCCCTCGTGCATCACCGTGGTGCCCTCGGCCAGGTGGGCGCCGAGCCGCACCCGGTCGGCGTCCGCGATACGCACACCGGTGGGGAGGACGTAGTCGACCATCCGCGGGAACTTGTCGACGCCGAAGACGCTGAGGTGGAGCCCGGCGGCACGGAAGGCGAGCCGCACGGCCTCGAACCCCTCGACCGCGCAGGGGCCGGCGCTCGTCCACACGACGTTCGGCAGCACCGCGAAGATGCCCTCGAGGTTGATCGTGCGGGGCGGGGCGAGCCGGTGGCTCAGCAGGTGCAGCCGCAGGTACGCGTCGTCGGTGGACGCCGGCGGGGCGTCGAGGTCGACGACCGTGGTGACGACGCGGGTCTCGACACCGCGGAGGGCGTCGCTCCGCTGCGCGGCCACCAGTCCGGAATCCGGCCGGGAGTCGTCGGGCAGGTCGCCCACCCGCGGAGCGGGGAACCAGGTGTCGAGCAGCAGCGAGGAGGCGCCGTGGACGCTGGCCAGGCCATGGCCCCACGCGTGGCGGGTCGGGTCGGTCATGGGCGCGATCCTACAAGGCGGCCCTGTGGGGACAGGGGTGCGGCGTCGTCGCCGGTCCCCGAGGGGGCTGGGAGTAGCCTTCCCTACCGTGGAACGACTCCGGTGGTGGCAGCGCCAGACCCAGTGGCCGCTGACGGTCGCCGCCGCCCTGTTCCTCCTCTCCTTCGCGCTGCCCATCATCGACACGCGGCTGCCCGCCCCCTGGGTGCGCTTCTTCGGCGTGCTGGCGTGGGCGACGTGGAGCCTGTTCGTCGTCGACTACCTCGTGCGCATCTATCTCGCCCCGAAGCGGTGGGAGTACGTCGTGCGGCACTGGTACGACTTCGTCGTCCTCGTGCTGCCGGTGTGGCACCCGTTCCGGTTGCTGCGGCTCGCCGCGCTGCTGCGGGTGCTCAACCGCAACGCCGCGCACACCCTGCGCGGCAAGGTCGCCACCTACGTGGTGCTCGGCTCCAGCTTCTTCGGGTTCTGCGGCGCGCTCGCGGTGCTGCAGGCCGAGCGGCCCGACCCCAACGCCAACATCAAGTCGATCGGCGACGCGCTGTGGTGGGCCATCGCGACGATGACGACGGTGGGCTACGGCGACCGGTACCCGGTGACGACGACCGGCCGGCTGGTGGCCGTCACCCTGATGATCGGCGGCATCGCCGTCCTCGGTCTCACCACGGCCACCGTCGCGTCCTGGCTCGTCGAGCGGGTCTCCGCGCGCGACGAGAACCAGCTGGCGGCGCTGAGCAAGCAGGTCACCTCGCTGCAGCGGCAGGTGTCCGAGCTGTCGAAGCTGCTGCGCGACGAGTCGGCGAGGCGCTGAGGCGGCACCCGGTTAGGCTTCCGGCATGAGCCTCGACCTCGGCGACGACCTCGTCACCCTGCTGCGTGCGATCGTCGACATCGAGTCGGTCAGCGGCCGCGAGGGTCCCCTCGCCGACGAGGTGGAGACCGCGCTCCGCGCCTGCCCGCACCTCGAGGTCGAGCGGCTCGGGGACGCCGTGATCGCCCGCACCCGCCTCGGCCGGGACGAACGGGTGGTCATCGCCGGGCATCTCGACACCGTGCCGGTCAAGGACAACCTCCCCAGCCGGGTCGACGAGGACGCCGGCAGGGTCTACGGCCGCGGCACGTGCGACATGAAGGGCGGCGTGGCCGTCATGCTGAGCGTGGCCGCGGAACTGTCCGCCCCGTCCCGCGATGTCACGTGGATCTTCTACGACCACGAGGAGGTCGCCGCGAGCGCCAACGGCCTCGCGCGGGTCGCCCGCGAGCGCCCCGACCTGCTCGAGGCCCAGTTCGCCGTGCTCATGGAGCCCACCGGCGCCCGGGTCGAGGGTGGCTGCCAGGGCACGATGCGGGTCGAGCTCGAGACGACCGGCGTCGCCGCGCACTCCGGCCGCGCGTGGCTCGGCCACAACGCCGTGCACGACCTGGCGCCCGTGCTCGCCACCCTCGCCGCCTGGCACGACGCCGAGATCGAGGTCGACGGCCTGCTCTACCACGAGGGGCTCAACGCCGTGCGCATCAGCGGGGGAGTGGCCGGCAACGTCATCCCCGACCGGGCGGTCGTCGAGATCAACTACCGCTTCGCCCCCGACAAGTCGGGCGAACAGGCGGAGGCCCTCGTCCGGGGCTGGTTCCCGGGCCACCGCATCACCGTCACCGACCTGTCCCCAGGCGCCCGGCCGGGCCTCGACCGACCGGCCGCGCAGCAGTTCCTCGCGGCCGTCGGCGGCGAGGCGCGCCCCAAGTACGGGTGGACCGACGTCGCCCGGTTCTCCGAGCTGGGCGTGCCCGCGGTGAACTTCGGGCCGGCCGACCCCGGCAAGGCCCACGCCGACGACGAGTTCTGCCCGATCGCCGACCTCGACACCTGCCGGACGGCGCTCGTCCGCTGGCTCAGCGACCCCCACCCCACCATCTGAGCACCGAGGAGCACGAGGTGACCGACAAGCCGAGTGACCCGCGTCCGGACGCCGATCAGCGCGAGGCCGAAGCGGTCGACAACGCCCCCGCCCCGCCCCGCGGGCGCGGACGCCGACGGTCCAAGCGGCGCAGGGTCATCCAGGGCCCCACCTTCCGGGCGGAGCGCCAGCCCACGACGACCGACCAGCGGCTGCTGGCGTCCAAGGGCGACACCGGCTGGCTG
>JAJYQH010000244.1 GCA_021794705.1 Actinomycetes bacterium
GTCCCTGTCCGGCAGCCGCAGCACCCGCGCCGAGTTCTGAGAAGGAGACACGATGAGGTCATGGGACGCCCCCGAGGTGCCCGAGGTCGCCCACCGCTCGGCGGGGGTCGAGGCGACGCTGCGGCTGCACGACACGGCGTCCGGTGAGGTGCGGCCGGCGGGCCCGACCGAGGGCACCGCGCGGATGTACGTCTGCGGCATCACCCCCTACGACGCCACCCACCTCGGCCACGCGTTCACCTACCTCACCTTCGACCTCGTCAACCGGCAGTGGCGCGACCTCGGCCTGGATGTGCGGTTCGCCCAGAACGTCACCGACGTCGACGAGCCGCTGCTCGAACGGGCCGAGCAGACCGGCCGCGACTGGGAGGAGCTTGCGGCCGAGCAGATCGCCCTGTTCCGCGACGACATGGAGGCACTGCGGATCCTGCCGCCCCAGGATTACGTGGGCGCGGTGGAGTCGGTGCAGACCGTCGCCGACCTCGTCGACTCGATGCGGCCGAGCGGGCACGTCTACCAGATCGACGACCCCGACCACCCCGACTGGTACTTCAGCTGTGCGCAGGCGCCAGGGTTCGGCCGGGTCTCCCACCTCGACCGCGACACGATGCGCCGGGTCTTCGGCGAGAACGGGGGCGATCCCGACCGGCCCGGAAAGCGTGACCCGCTCGACTGCCTGGTGTGGCGGTTCGAACGCCCGGGCGAGCCCTCGTGGGACTCCCGGCTCGGCCGGGGGCGCCCGGGCTGGCACATCGAATGCACCGCCATCGCGCTCGACCGTCTCGGCCCCCGCATCGACGTCCAGGGCGGCGGCACCGACCTCACCTTCCCGCACCACGAAATGTGCGCCGCCGAGGGCGTCGTCGCGTCGCACCAGCCGTTCGCCGACTCCTACGTGCACGTCGGCATGGTGGGTCTCGACGGCGAGAAGATGAGCAAGTCGCGGGGCAACCTCGAGTTCGTCTCGCGGCTGCGGGCCCAAGGGGTCGACCCGATGGCGGTGCGGGTCGCGCTGCTCGGGCACCACTACCGCGAGAACTGGGAGTGGACCCCCGCCCAGTTGGACGCCGCAGTGCGCCGGCTCGCCGGGTGGCGGGAGGGGCTCGCCGCCGCCGGGGCCGTGGACGCGGGCCGGGTCGTCGACCGGCTGCGCGAGGCCCTGCGGGCCGACCTCGACGTGGTCGCGGCCGCCGGCGTCCTCGACGACTGGGCGGGGGCCTCGCGGGCGGCGACCCGCTCCGACCCCGACGCGGCCCGGCTCGTCGCCGACGCGGTCGACGCGCTGCTCGGCGTCCGCCTGTAGCACCGCGGCGTACGACTCGTCTCCTTCGGCGTACGAGCTGACGGTTTCGGCCCCACATTTCGTACGCCGCCAGTCATCTCGTACGCCGCCCGGGCCGCATCCACGGCTCCCCGGGCGACGGGGACGCCGGCCGGGTGACGGTAGGCTCTGCCCGGTGAGCAAGAGCTTCGAGGACCTGTTCGCCGAACTCGGTGAGATCGCGCGCACCCGCCCCGAGGGGTCGGGCACCGTCGCACGTCTCGACGCCGGCGTCCACGGCATCGGCAAGAAGATCGTCGAGGAGGCCGCCGAGGTGTGGATGGCCGCCGAGCACGAGACCCGTGAGGACGCCGCCCTCGAGATCAGTCAGCTGCTCTACCACCTCCAGGTGCTCATGGTCTCCCTCGACCTGTCCCTCGAGGACGTCTACCGGCACCTGTGACCCTCCGGCGTCCGGACGCCGTCACCCCCACACCCGCACCGCAGACAGAGGACACTCAGCCATGGCCCCAGACCGCAGCCCGCTGAAGATCGCGGTCCCGAACAAGGGATCGCTCGCCGAGCACGCGTCCGTCATGCTGCGCGAGGCCGGCTACCGGCAGCGCACCGACCCCAAGGACCTCGTGCTCTACGACGAGGCCAACGGCGTCGAGTTCTACTACCTCCGCCCCCGCGACATCGCCGTCTACGTCGGGGAGGGAACCCTCGACCTCGGCCTCACCGGGCGCGACATGCTCATCGACTCGGCCGCCAACGCCGACGAGGTGATGGCCCTCGGCTTCGGCGCCACCCGGTTCCGGTTCGCCGCGCCGGGCGGCTCGTCGATGACCCTCGCCGACCTCGACGGACGCCGGATCGCGACGTCCTACCCGGGGCTGCTCGAGGGCTACCTCGCCGAACGCGGCGTCAAGGCCCGGCTGATCCGGCTCGACGGCGCGGTCGAATCGTCGATCCGCCTGGGCGTGGCGGACGCCATCGCCGACGTCGTCGAGACCGGAACCACCCTGCGGCGGGCCGGGCTCGAACTGTTCGGCGAGCCGATCCTCGAGTCCGAGGGCATCCTCATCCGCCGCCGCGGCGGCGACGACATTCCCGGCCTCAACCAGCTCCGGCACCGGCTCGACGGCGTCCTCGTCGCCCGCAACTACGTCATGCTCGACTACGACGTGCACGAGGCGAACCTGGACGCCACCACCGACCTGACGCCCGGGCTCGAGGGGCCGACGGTTTCGAGCGTGGCCAAGAAGGGCTGGTACGCCGTGCGGGCCATGGTGCCGCGGGGGAGCGCCCAGCAACTCATGGACGACCTGTGGGAGGCCGGCGCCCGGGCCATCCTGGTCACCGACATCGCGGCCTGCCGACTGTGACGGCGTCCGAGACGAGGAGCACGCAGATGGGGAGCATCCGATGACCTCCGAGGCCCAGGTCCCCGAATCGGTGACCCTGCGCTCGATGCCGGCCCTCATCACCGGCCTGGTGCTGTCGGTGATCGTCGTCGCCGGGTCGGTGGCCCTGTGG
>JAJYQH010000237.1 GCA_021794705.1 Actinomycetes bacterium
TACGAGGGGGTGCCGCTCACCGAGCGCTGGGACGCCGGCCCGCTGTGGCCCGACCGGATCGTCATCTTCCAGGGACCGCTGCAGCGGATGTGCACCGACCGGGAGGACCTCGTGGAGCAGATCTCGATCACCGTCGTGCACGAGGTCGCCCACCACTTCGGCATCGACGACCGCCGGCTGCACGACCTCGGCTGGGGGTGAGCCCTCACGGCCCGGTCGGTGTGGGCCTCCCGGCGAGCGACGTGACGAGCTGGCGGGCGACCGAGCGGCCGGAGTCGAGAGCCCCCTGGATGGAGGCGTCGGCGGCGTCCCCGGCGAGCACCAGGCCGCCCCGCGTCGGCAGCGGGCGGAAGCAGCGTCCCGGCTCGATGGCTGGTAGGGCCCGTGGGATCTCGTGCACGGCGACCACCGGCCAGGAGCCGGCATCGGCCCCGTAGATCAGCCCGACGTGGGCGCGCACCTCGGCCTCGGTGGGCGCCTGGCCAGCGAGCAGGGTCGAGGCCTCGACGAGGTGGCCTCCGGCCGGCGCGTACGACGGTTGGACGTTGCTCACCACGGCGGTGTTCACCACCGGACCCCGGTGTGCGCCGTCCACGTGGAGGTACGGCGAGTCGGTGGGGGCCGTCGGCGGGGCGAACCACCAGGTGGCGAGCCCGCGCATGGTGGGCGCCTCGCTGCCCATGAGCGTCGCCGAGGTCGTGGGGTCGGCGGCGAGGACGATGGCGCGCGCGGTGAGCGGCCCGGCGTCCGTGTGTGCGATCCACGTGCCCGCGTGGTGCTCGACCGACGACACCGGGGTGCTGAGGCGCACCTCGGCAGAGAGGGACGCTCGGAGCAGTTCGGGGAGTGCCGCCATGCCCTGACCCGGGAGGCCCGGGGTGGCGAGGCTGAAGAACCGCAGCAACCAGCGGACGAAGCTCGCCGAGGTCGCGCCGGTGTCGTCGGCGAGGACGCCGGCGAGGAACGGTTCGAGGACCTCGGCCCGCAGGTCTCCCCGGACGCCGGCGGCGTCCAGTGACTCGGCGAGCGAGGTGTCGGGCAGCAGTTGCAGGGCGCGGCGCCCGGCCGCCGCGGGAGCCAGCCAGGCCGTGAGCGCGGCCACTTCGCGGCGCTCGGTGAGCACGAGGTGGAGCATGTCCAAGGCCCGGTGGGTGGTGCGGGTGGGGTCGGTGAGCACGCGCAGCCCGGCGTCCGTGCGCACGGCGACGCCGCGCCCGAACGAGCGCAGCGCGAGCCGGCCCACGTCGACGGCCTCCCGCACGGCCGGGTAGGCGGGGTTCAGCAGCTGGAACCCGCGGTCGACCCGGTACCCGTCGATGAGCTCGGTGCGGACCCGGCCACCCACGGCGTCCGACGCCTCGAGCACGAGCGGGGTGAGGCCGCCCTCCTCGAGCGTGCGGGCGGCGTTGAGCCCGGCCAGTCCCGCGCCGACGACGATCACATCAGCGTCCATGACGACCACCCTGCGGCCTCCGGCGAAGCCGTGTCAACGCCGCGCCGGGGCCGCTCCCGACGTCCCGGGGGCGATTGACGGGCGTTGTTGCCCCGCGCCCTTGCGTGACCGGGTAGTGTTCCGGCTCATCGGGGAAGGTTTCGGGGGGAACCATGCGAATTACGGTGATTGGCGCGAGCGCGGGCACCGGCCGTGAGGTCGTCGAGCAGGCTGTCGCCCGCGGGCACAAGGTGGTGGCGGTGTCGCGCCGCGGGTGCGACGTCGACGGGGCGGTCAACGTGCCGGGCGACGCGCTCGACCCGCGGGTGCTGTCCATCGCGCTGCACGGGTGCGAAGCGGTCGTGATCTGCGTGGGCGGGGCGCCGGACGACGACCGGTTCCGTACCCGGGTCACCCGGGCGGTGATCGACACGATCGACGGCCGCGACGTCCGGCTCGTCGTCGAGTCGTCGCTGGGGGTGGGGGAGTCGGCGCGGCTGATGTCGCCCCCCGCACGGTTCTTCGGACGCAGCGCGCTCAAGCGGGCGCTCGCCGACCACGCCGATCAGGAGGCCGTGGCCCGGGTCTCGGGGCTGCGGTACACGATCGTGCGCCCGGGCAACCTCACCGACCACCGGGCCACCGGCCGGGTGAGCACCGGTGGTCCGGGGTTCGTCCCGCGCATCTCCCGGGCCGACGTCGCGGCGTTCATCCTCGACGCGATCGAGGAGGACGGCGCCGACGAGCAGGAGTTCAACGTGGGGTCCGGAACGGCCGCGACGGCCAGCACGGCCGCCGCGGTGAGCGGACTCAAACGGGCTCAATGATCTCGTCGGCCAGGTCCCACGGCCGGTTCCGCGCCCAGTGCTCCGCCTCCTGCACCGCCCACACGTCCCACCACGGCCGGTAGCCCTCGCCGTCGGGCCGTGACAGGGCCCGGTCGCGGCGTTCGGCCGCAGGGAGCTCGAGCCAGATCCGGTGGGTGGCGAGGGGGGCCGACTCACGGGTGAGGGCCCCGCAGCCCTCGATGACGAGGTCGGCGTCCGGGTCGACGGCCACCCACTCCGCCGGCCGGTGCTCGGGCCAGTTCCACCGGCGGTACCTGTGCCGGCCCAGCACGTCCTCGACGACCATCGCGGACGCCGCGGCCAGCCCGTACCAGCCGGGGTACATGTCGTCGAGGCTCACCACCTGCACCCGGCGTCCCGCGGCCCGGGAGCGGGCGGCGACATCGTGCGCGAAGGTGGTCTTGCCCGCCCCCGACCCCCCGTCGACGAGCGTGACCCGCCGGGTCACGACCACACCAGCCAGAAGGTGCCGGCCCACCAGGCCGACAGCAGGGCGGCGGCCATGAGCGCTGCGA
>JAJYQH010000342.1 GCA_021794705.1 Actinomycetes bacterium
AACTGCCCCTGTCACCGCTCGACCCGAACCAGGAGTTCGACCTGCCGGGGCGCAGCCTCACCCTGCTGCGGTGCGACGTCACCACCGGGGCCGAGGCGATCGCCGCCCGGGCCGAGGCGGAGGCACACCGGGCGCGAGCCGCGGCCCGCAGTGCCGCCGCAGCCCGCACCCGGCGCCGGAAGGCCCCGGGCAAGGGGCCGGTGCAGCACGCACAGGCGCCCGACTGACCCGGCACGGGCCCGCACCGACCCCCTCCTGAGGGCTGGGCGGATTGCGCGCAACACTCCTCCACAGCCGGTGCTGCCGCTAGATTGGCGAGCGTGACGACCTCGAAGAGCCCCCGACGGACACCGATGACGTCCCCCACCGACGGGCCGAGCGACAGCCAACCGGCGGCCGCCCCCGGGCCCGCGGCCTCCCCCGTGCCGCGCACCGGCGTCGCCGTACCCGGTCTCGCGCGCATCCCCGTGGCGAACCTCCAGCCCGTCATCGAAGGCGGGGCGCACCCGGCGAAGGCCGTGGTCGGCGAGCTGTTCCCGGTCACGGCCAACGTCTTCCGCGAGGGGCATGACGCGGTGGCGGCGACAGTCGTGCTCACCTCCCCCGACGGGCGCGAGCTGAGCTTCCGCATGCAGCAGGTCGAGCCGCTGGGCCTCGACATCTGGACCGGTGAGGTCGCCGCCGACGCCGAGGGCGACTGGACGATGCGGGTCGAGGCGTGGTCCGACGTGTGGGGCACGTGGGTGCACACCGCGCACGCGAAGCTCCCGGTCGGCGTCGACGTCGACCTCGTCTGCCTCGAGGGCCAGCAGGTCCTGCTCCGGGCCGCGCAGCTCGCCGAGGACGCCGGCGAGGCCACCGACGCGATCGTGCTCCGCAGCGCCGCCCAGGCGTTCCTGCCCGACCGGCCGGTGCGCGAGCTGCTCGAGATCACCGAGGCGCCCTCGATCAACCGCTTGATGAGCGACCACGTGGTGCGCGAACTGGTCTCGCCCACCCTCGACTATCCGCTGGTCGTCGAACGGCCGCGGGCGCTGTTCTCGTCCTGGTACGAGTTCTTCCCCCGCAGCCAGGGCGCCCATCGCGACGAGCACGGGCACTGGGTCTCCGGCACCTTCGACAGCAGCCGCGAGCGGCTCGAAGCCGCCGCCGCGATGGGCTTCGACATCGTCTACCTCCCCCCGATCCACCCGATCGGCACGGCCTTTCGCAAGGGCCGCAACAACACCCTCGATCCCGGCGCGGAGGACCCCGGTTCCCCGTGGGCGATCGGCTCACCCGCCGGCGGTCACGACGCCATCCACCCCGATCTCGGCGACTTCGACGCGTTCGACCGCTTCGTCGCCCGCGCCCGGGAACTGGGGCTGGAGGTGGCGCTCGACTTCGCGCTCCAGGCGTCCCCCGACCACCCGTGGGCCACCGAGCACCCCGAGTGGTTCACCACCCGCCTCGACGGCACGATCGCCTACGCCGAGAACCCGCCGAAGAAGTACCAGGACATCTACCCGATCAACTTCGACAACGACCCTGAGGGCATCTACCACGAGTCGCTGCGCATCCTGCGGCTGTGGATCAGCCACGGGGTCACCGTCTTCCGGGTCGACAACCCGCACACCAAGCCGGTGAACTTCTGGCGCTGGCTGCTCGGCGAGGTGCACCGCACCAACCCGGAGGTGATCTTCCTCGCCGAGGCGTTCACCCGCCCGGAGATGATGGCCGCCCTCGGGAAGGTCGGTTTCCAGCAGAGCTACACCTACTTCACGTGGCGCAACGAGAAGTGGGAACTGGAGGAGTACCTCACCGAGCTGTCGGGCCTCAAGGCGGCCTACTACCGCCCCAACTTCTGGGTCAACACACCCGACATCAACCCGACGTTCCTGCAGTCGGGCGCGCCGGCGGCGTTCACCATCCGCGCCGTGCTCGCGGCCACGCTGTCGCCCTCCTGGGGCGTCTACTCCGGCTTCGAGCTGCTCGAACACCTGCCCCTGCGGGTGGGGGGCGAGGAGTACCTCGATTCGGAGAAGTACGAGTACCGCCCGCGCGACTACAACGCGCCCGGCAACCTCAACATGCTGCTCGGCAAGCTCAACGAGATCCGCCGCGAGCACCCCGCCCTGCAGCAGCTGCGCCACATCACCTTCCACCACGCCACCAACAGCCAGGTGATCGTCTACAGCAAGCGGCAGGGCGACGACACGGTCATCGTCGTCTGCAGCCTCGACCCCCACAACCCCGTCGACAGCGAGGTCTATCTCGACATGGGGGCGCTCGGTGTCGCCCCCTCCGACCTCATCACCGTCGACGACTACCTCAACTGGGGCTCCTACACCTGGGGACAGCGGGCCTTCGTCCGCCTCTCCCCCCAGCAGCCCGCCCACATCTTCATCGTGCGGCACTGACCATCGCCACCACCCCCGGCGCCCCTCGAGCAACCCGTGAGGAGACGATGAACGACTTCTGGAATCACATCAGCAGGGCCCGATGGTTCTCGGGCAAGGGCCGCGGCGGAGAGCTCGCCGAGGTCACCGCGCTCGACTGGCTGGCCGAGCCCCGGCCGGGCCGTCCGGGCGTCCGCTCGGAGATCGCGACCGTCCGCTACCCCGACGGGTCCGTCGAGTTCTACCAGCTGCTCGTCTCGTACCGCCCCGAGCCCCTGAGCCCCGAGTCAGTGATCGGGCCCGCATCGGACGGGCACGCGTTCGGCATCGCCCACGACGCGACCCGCGACACCGAGGCGATGCGCCTGGTCGTGGCCGCGCTGCTGAGCAACGCCGACACCCCCAGCTGGCAG
>JAJYQH010000311.1 GCA_021794705.1 Actinomycetes bacterium
TCGATGGCCTTGCGGATCGTCGGGTTGGCGTCCCACGCATCGGGCCCGGCGAGCACGACCGGCAGGAACGGGACGAGCGCCTCGCTGATCTCCCACGTCGCGGAGTTCCACAGGTACGACGGACTGTGGTCGACCGCGTAGTACGTGACCTTGTCGCCCACGACGAACGTCGGGTGGTCGAACGAGGTCGGCCTCGCCCAGGAGAAGCCCATGCCCTGGTCGCAGGACACGTCGACGATGAGCGTGCCCGGCCGCAGCTGCGGGAGGTCGGCGTCGGTCAGGAAGACGAGCGGTGCGTCGGTGTTCTGCAGGACGCAGTTGACGACGAGGTCGTGCGCGGCGAGGTATTCCGCGAGCGGCACCGGGCCGGTGTCGGTGATCGCGCTGATCACCTTGTCGGTGGCGGATTCGGTGCCGAAGTGGACGATGCGCGCGGAGTGGATGGGGTTGGCCACCGCGGCGGTCTGACGGTGGGTGAGCACGTCGACGTCGAGCACTCCCATCGCGGTGAGGGCGGTCACCGCGCCGCGGGCGGTGGCCCCGAAGCCGATGACGACGGCCCGCAGGCGGCGGCCGAAGTGCCCGCTGCAGCCGGCCAGCTGCAGGGCGTGCAGCACCGAGCAGTAACCGGCGAGTTCGTTGTTCTTGTGGAACACGTGCAGGCTGAACGATCCGTCCCGGTTCCAGTGGTTCATCGCCTCGAAGGCGATGAGGGTGAGCAGGTTGTCGATGGCGAGCTGGGTCAGCTCCTCGTCCTGGACGCAGTGGGGCCAGCCCCACAGCACCTGTCCGGGGCGCATCTCCGCGAGGTCTCTCAGCAGCGGTTTGGGGTGCAGGATGATGTCGCACTCGGCGACGAGCTCCTCGTGGCTGCGGAAGCCCGCCACCTGGCCCGCGAGCTCGTCGTCGGTGACGCCGAACTGCTGCCCGTAGCCGTGTTCGAGGAAGATGCTCCCGCGCAGGTGCTCGGGGATGCGCCCCAGGTGCGCGGGATGCAGCGGCAGCCGCCGCTCGTTCTCCTTCCGCGAGCGGCCCATCACGCCGAGGCTGAGCTGGTCCACGGTCTCCCCCACTTCGTCGTAGGAGTGTCACTACGACTCACCGTAGTGACCCACGACGGCCCGCGGGGTGGCAGGAACGATTCGGCGGGAACTCCCGGACGCCGTCAGTGCGCGGCGTCGTGCCACGACCGGCCGAGGCCGACCGAGACGTCGAGCGGCACCGAGAGCTCGACGGCGTGGCCCATCCGTTCGCGCACCAGCGCGACCACCCGGTCGGTCTCACCCTCGGCGACCTCGAGCACCAGTTCGTCGTGCACCTGCAGCAGCATGCGCGAGCGCAGCCCCTCGGCCCGCAGGCCGGCCTCGACGTCGAGCATCGCGACCTTGATGATGTCGGCCGCCGACCCCTGGATCGGGGCGTTGAGCGCCATCCGCTCGGCCATCTCCCGGCGCTGCCGGTTGGGCGAGTTGAGATCGGGGAGGTAGCGCCGGCGACCGAGGATCGTCTCGGTGTAGCCCGTCTTGCGCGCCACCGCCACCACCGAGTTGAGGTAGTCGCGGATGCCGCCGAACCGCTCGAAGTAGTCGTCCATGAGGCCCCGCGCCTCGCTCACCGGGATGCCGAGCTGGTTCGACAGACCGAACGCCGACAGGCCGTACGCGAGGCCGAAGTTCATCTGCTTGACCTTGGCCCGCTGGGCGTGGGTGATCTCGTCGGGCTGGACGCCGAACACCCTGGCCGCGGTGGTGGTGTGGAAGTCGGCGCCCGAGCGGAGGGCCTCGATGACCAGGGAGTCCTGGGACAGGTGGGCCATCACCCGCATCTCGATCTGCGAGTAATCGGCCGTGAGCAGGGTCTCGTACCCCGCCCCGACGACGAACGCCTCCCGGATGCGACGCCCGGCGTCGGTGCGGATCGGGATGTTCTGCAGGTTGGGGTCGGTGCTCGACAGCCGCCCGGTGGCCGCGACCGTCTGCACGTAGGTGGTGTGGATGCGGCCGTCGTCGGCGATGCTCTTGATCAGCCCGTCGACGGTCTGCCGCAGCCGGATGGCGTCCCGGTGCGCCAGCAGGTGCTGCAGGAACGGGTGCTCGGTCTTGGCGTACAGGCCCTCGAGGGCCTCGGCGTCGGTGGTGTAGCCCGACTTGGTGCGCCGGGTCTTCGGCATCTGGAGCTCGTCGAACAGCACCTGCTGCAGCTGCTTCGGGGAACCGAGGTTGATCTGGCGTCCGAGCACGTGGTAGGCGCTCTGCTCGGCGGTCACCACCGCCGCGTCGAAGTCGGCGCGCAGCGCGTCGAGCCGCTCGGCGTCGACCGCGATGCCGGCGCGCTCCATGCGGGCGAGGGTGCCGAGGAGGGGCAGCTCGACCTCGGCCATGAGGTGGTGACCCCCCTGGGCCTCGAGATCGGCCATGAGCGCGTCGGCGAGGTCGATGACGGCCCGCGCCCGCACCATCGAGGCCTGCGCGGCCGCCTCGTCGGGCTGGTCGTCTCCGAAGTCGAGCGCCAGCTGGTCTCCGGCCTCCTCGCCGGCGGCCCCCTCGACGCGCAACTCGCGCTTGAGATGCCGCACCGCGAGGTCGGCCAGGTCGAAGGTGCGCTGGTCGGGACGCAGGAGGTAGGCGGCCAGCAACGTGTCGCACGTGACTCCGTTGATCTCCCATCCGCGGGCCCACGCGGCGAGCGTGGGTCCCTTGGCCTCGTGCAGCGCCTTCGGCACCCCGGCGTCCGCGAGCCACTCGGCGAGCGCGGCGTCGTCGTCGGGGCTGACCTCG
>JAJYQH010000226.1 GCA_021794705.1 Actinomycetes bacterium
CCCGAAGCTGCACCTCGTGACCATCTACCTGTCGGCCATCGGCACGATGATCTCGGCGATCTTCATCCTCGCGGCCAACTCGTGGATGCAGAACCCCGTCGGTGCCACGTACCGCAACGGACGCGCGGAACTCACCGACTTCGGGGCGGTGCTCACCAACCCGGTGCTGCTCACCGCCTTCCCCCACGTGATCTTCGGCGCCTACATGACCGCCGGCGGGATGGTGGCCGGCATCTGCGGGCTGCACCTCGCGCGGATGAACCGGGAGCACGCCGAGGGCGAGGTCGTCCGCAACGGGCGCACCCTCACCGCCGACGAGGTCGCTGCCGACCTCCGCACCTACCGCTGGGGCGCCAGGTTCGGCGCCTGGGTGCTGCTCGTCGCGTCCGTGTTCACCGTCGTGACCGGCGACGCCCAGGGCAAGATCATGACCGAGGTGCAGCCGATGAAGATGGCCGCCGCGGAGGCGCTGTACCAGACCGAGCAGCCGGCCAGCTTCTCGATCTTCACCATCGGCACCCTCAACGGCAGCCGCGAGGTCTTCTCGATCCGGTTGCCGCACGTGCTGTCGTTCCTCGCCACCGCCAACCTCGACGGCAAGGTGGCGGGCATCAACGACATCAACGCGCAGTACCAGAAGGAGGGCTTCCGCCGCGACAACGGCACCCAGACCGAGCTGCAGAAGACCTACCTGCCCACCGTGCAGAAGGAGTCGGTGAAGTTCGTGCCGAACATCCCGGTGACCTACTGGACCTTCCGGATCATGATGGGCCTCGGCTTCCTCGGCATGCTCGTCGCGCTGTGGGTCCTCGTCGCGCTCCGGCGCGGGCACAGCCCCACGCCCAACCCGCTGTGGATCTGGTCGATGCGGGTGCTGCCGTTCCTGCCCCTGTTCGCGATCACCTTCGGCTGGGTCTTCACCGAGATGGGCCGCCAGCCGTGGATCGTCGCCGGCGTGCTGCCCACCTTCACCGCGGTGTCACCCGGGGTGAGCACCTTCGAGGTCGCGCTCACGATGGTGCTCTACACCCTGCTCTACGGCGTCCTCGCGGTCGTCGAGTTCGGGCTGATCATCAAGTACCACCGCCTGGGCCTGCCCGACGTGACCCCGCCCGTCGTCTCGACGGACGAGGACTCCCCACTGTCCTTCGCCTACTGACCGGCACCCGAGAGAGACCGTGACATGCTGACCGTGCTGCAGACCTCCCCCACCGCCCTGCAGGTCGTGTGGTTCCTCCTCGTGGCCGTGTTGTGGATCGGCTACTTCTTCCTCGAGGGCTTCGACTACGGCGTCGCCATGCTCATCCCCGTGCTGGGCCGGGACGACGAGAAGGCCCGCCGGGTGATCATCAACACCATCGGCCCGATCTGGGACGGCAACGAGGTGTGGCTGATCACCGCCGGGGGCGCCACCTTCGCCGCCTTCCCGGGCTGGTACGCCACCCTCTTCTCGGCGCTCTACCTGCCGCTGTTCCTCGTGCTCGTCGGCCTCATCCTGCGCGGGGTGGCGTTCGAGTACCGGGCCAAGCGCGACGACCTCAGGTGGAAGCGGGCCTTCGACTTCGCGGCGTCCTTCGGCTCACTGCTGCCCGCCCTCGTGCTGGGCATCGGTTTCGCCAACTTCGTCCGCGGCGTGCGCACCGGCCCCGACCTGCTCATGGCGCAGAGCTTCTGGAGCCTGTTCAACCCGTTCGCCCTGCTCGGCGGCCTGCTGTTCGTGTCGCTGTTCCTCACCCACGGCGCGGTCTTCCTCGCGCTCAAGACGCGGGGGGAGATCCACGACAAGGCGCGGCTGTTCGGGATGCGCAGCGCGGCCGTCACCCTCGTGCTCATGGTCGCGTTCGTCGTCGCCCAGAACGTGGCGCACCCGCTCAACAACGCCGCGTGGCTCGACGCTCCGGCGCTCACGTGGGTCACCGGCGTCCTCGCCGTCGTCGGCGTCGCGGCCGCCTGGTGGCTCACCCGGGTGGAGCGCGACGGCTGGGCGTTCGCGGCGACCGGGCTCGGGGTGCTCATGCTCACGGCCGGGATCCTGCTGACGATGTACGGCAGCCTGGGGTTCGTCCCGGTCGACCCGGCGCACCCCCTCGACATGGTGACGGCGTCGAGTTCGCCGATGACGCTCAAGCTCATGACGATCTTCGCGGTGATCTTCCTGCCGATCGTGCTCGCCTACGAGGCCTGGAGCTACTGGGTGTTCCGGAAGCGGCTCACCACGGCGAGCATCCCCGAGGGCGCGCACTGACTTGGCGGCACCCATCGACCGGCGGCTGCTGCGCCGCGGGCGGGCGACCAGGAACTTCCTGGTCGCCCTCGCCGTCGTCGGCGTCGTCGCCAGCCTGCTCATCATCGCCCAGGCCCGACTGATCAGCGACGCCGTCGCCCACGTGTTCGTCACCCACCGCACCGACGGGGTCGCCGGCTGGGCCGGCCTGCTGGCCCTCGTGTTCCTCGGGCGTGCCGTGCTCGCCTGGGCCGGCGAGGTGCTCGCCCACCGCGCGGCCGCCGACGTCAAGAGCCGGCTGCGGCACGACCTGCTCGCCGCCCGCCTCGGCCGCCCGCAGGACGCCGCCCTCCCGACGGGGACGCTGGTCACCCTGGTCACCGAGGGCCTGGACGACCTCGACGGGTACTACGCGAAGTACCTCCCGCAGGTGCTCCTGGCGGCCACCGTGCCGCTCATCATCGCCGTCACGATCGCCGGGCAGGACGTCGAGAGCGCGGTGATCATCGCGGTCACCATCCCGCTCATCCCGGTGTTCATGGCCCTCAT
>JAJYQH010000016.1 GCA_021794705.1 Actinomycetes bacterium
ACCGGGTGGCGAAGGGGTGGCTGCGGGCGGAAAGTTCGCCGATGAGGTCGGTGAGCTGTTTGTCGAGTGGGTTGCGTCCTGCCTCTGCGCGCAGCGACCCGACGGTGCTGTCGGCCACCTCGTCCCAGTCGACGAAGAAGCCGTGGGCACGACCGTCGAGGAAGACGAACCGGGCAATATTGCTGGGCTGTTCGGCGTGCAGGATGCCGTCGTACAGGGCGAGGCACAGCTCGTTCGCGGCGAGGATGTCCATTCGTGCGTTGCGCACGTAGGCGGGCACCGCGGTCATGCCGGCCAGGAGCGCCCGAACGCTGGGACGCACCGCCGCCGCACGCTGGGTGCGGGTGCGGAGCTTGCGCTCCGGGGCTCCCGCGGCCTCGGCAAGGTCTCGCAGATGCTGCCGCTCGGCGTCATCGAGCTTGAGCGCCTCGGCCACGGCGTCCAGCACCCCGGCTGACACACCGCCCAGCTGTCCGCGCTCGAGCCGCGCGTAGTAGTCGACGCTGACGCCGGCGAGCAGGGCCACTTCCTCCCGCTTCAGACCGGGCACCCGCCGGCGGTCGTCGAGAGCGGGCAGCCCGCAGTCCTGCGGGCGCACGCGCCCGCGGCGGCTGGTCAGGAACTCGTTGATCTCGCGACGGTTGTCCACTCGGCGACGCTATCCCCGCCGGACGGTGCCGGGACAGGTACTCGCAGTGCCTGGTACGACAGGTCCTTCCCCAGTCCCAGGGATGGCGGTGGACTTGCGGTTGAAGCGGACCCCGGAAGGACAGCCCATGCGAACCGTCACCCTGAACAACGGCGTCGAGATGCCGATCCTCGGCTTCGGCGTCTTCCAGATCGCCGATCCCGCCGAGTGCGAGCGGGCGGTCAGCGACGCCCTCGCCGCCGGCTATCGCTCGATCGACACCGCCGCCTCCTACCTGAACGAGGCCGCCGTCGGACGCGCGATCGCCGCCAGCGGCGTCCCCCGCGACGAACTGTTCATCACAACCAAACTCTGGGTCCAGGACGTCGCCGAGGGCAAGGCGCGCGCGGCGTTCGAGCGGTCGCTGAGCCGGTTGGGCCTCGATTACCTGGACCTGTACCTGATCCACCAGCCCTACGGGGACGTGTACGGCGCCTGGCGCGACATGGAGAGGATCGCCTCCGAGAAGTTGTCCCGGGCGATCGGGGTGTCCAACTTCCAGCCCGACCGGCTGATCGACCTGATCCTCCACAACGACGTCGTCCCAGCCGTGAACCAGGTCGAAACCCACCCATTCCACCAACGGGTCGCCGATCAGGAGTTGATGGCGGCCGAGGGCGTGCAGATCGAGTCCTGGGGACCGTTCGCCGAGGGACGCAACAACCTCTTCCACAACCCCACCCTGTCGGCAATCGCCGACGCCCACAGCAAGTCGATCGGCCAGGTCGTGCTCCACTGGCTCGTGCAGCGCGGGGTGGTGGTGATCCCCAAGACCGTCCGCCCCGAACGGATGGCCGAGAACCTCGACGTGTTCGACTTCGAACTCACCTCGGACCAGATGGAATCCATCGCCTCCTTGGACACCGGCGCCAGCCAGTTCTTCGACCACCGCGACCCGAACATGGTGCGCGCCCTGTCCAGCCGCAGTCTCGACATCTGAGGAAGGAAACGATGATGAAGACCCGACAACTCGGCCCACTGACGGTGTCGGCCATCGGCCTCGGCTGCATGGGCATGAGCATCAACTACGGTCCCTCCCCGGAACGGAGCGAGCTGATCGCCTTCACCCGCAAGGCCTTCGACCTCGGCGTGACGTTCTTCGACACCGCTCAGGTTTACGGGCCGTTCACCAACGAGGACCTCGTCGGTGAGGCGCTGCAACCGCTGCGCGATGAGGTCGTGATCGCCACCAAGTTCGGATTCGACATCAACACCGACGACCCCCGAGCCAGGTCGATCAGCAGCCGGCCGGACCTCATCCGCAGCTCCACCGAAGCCTCCCTGCGCCGCCTCCGCACCGACCACATCGACCTGCTCTACCAGCACCGCGTCGACCCGACCGTGCCCATCGAGGACGTCGCCGGCACGGTCAAGGAACTGATCGACGAGGGCAAGGTGCTCAGCTTCGGCCTCTCCGAAGCCGGCGCCGACACCATCCGCAGGGCGCATGCCGTCCAGCCCGTGGCCGCCGTTCAGAACGAGTACTCCCTGTGGGCACGCGACCCCGAGCCCGAGGTCCTGCCGACCTGCGAGGAACTCGGGATCGGGTTCGTCCCTTGGAGCCCCCTCGGCCAAGGGTTTCTGACCGGGACTGTTGGTTCGACCGACACCTTCACCGACGACGACATTCGCAGCCGCTTCCCCCGCTTCACTCCCCAGGCCTTGGCCGCCAACCAGCCGATCGTCGACCTCGTCCACGACGTCGCCACCTCGGCCAACGCCACGCCTGCCCAGGTCGCGCTGGCCTGGCTCCTGTCACGCGGCCAGTCGATCGTCCCGATCCCCGGCACCCGCAAGCTGCACCGCCTCGAGGAGAACATCGCCGCCGCGGACATTGACCTCAGCGACGACGACCTCCGCAGACTCGACGAAGCCACCGCCGGGTTCAGCGTCACCGGCGCCCGAGGCAGCGGCCACGAGCACTACGGCTGAACCGCGCGAACAGACTCAACGCGCTGGTGCTCGCGGAGCACCAGGCATTCTGTGCAGATCAACCCCATGAAAGGACACGTGATGGAGACGGTGCGACTCGGATCGTCGGGCCTGAAGGTCAGCCGGATTGCGCTCGGTTGCATGAGCTTCG
>JAJYQH010000129.1 GCA_021794705.1 Actinomycetes bacterium
CAGCGGGCTGATCTTCGGCTGGCTCACGTACGTGCTCGCCCGCGGCATCTTCTCCCGCAACTGGCGGCACATCGTCGTCGGCCTGGTCGTTCTCGCGATCTACGGCGGCGTGCTGTGGGGCGTGCTCCCCGAGGCGACCGGCATCAGCTGGCAGGGCCACCTCGGAGGCGCGGTCGGCGGCGTCCTCGCGGCCTGGGTGGTCGAACGGCGGTCGCGCCGCCGCGTAATCTGACCGGCATGCGACCAGAGCAGCTCGATCTCATCGTCCGGCCTTCTCACCTGCGTGTTCACCCCGACGGAACGTGGGCCGTCGTGGCCACCAGCCGCCCGAGCTTCGAGGCCGACGGCTACGTCGGACAGCTGTGGCGGGTGCCCCTCACCGGGCACGGACACCCGCGCCGGCTGACCCGCGGCCAGTCCGACTCCAGCCCCTCGTTCTCGCCCGACGGCCGGCTCATCGGGTTCCTGCGTCCGGACGCCGACGGCAAGCCCCAGCTGCACGTCGTCGAGGCGTCCGGTGGGGAGCCGCTCAAGCTCACCGACCAGAAGCTCGGGGTGAGCGAGTTCGCCTTCTCCCCTGACTCGCGGTCGCTCGCGTTCATCGCGCGGGTGCCCGACGACGGCCGCTACGGCACGCTCGAGGGGGTCGCCGCCAACCAGGAGGACCCGCGGCACATCACCGGGGTCAAGTTCCGCATGAACGGGGTGGGCTACACCACCGACAAGCGCCAGCACGTGTTCCTCGTGCACCTGCCCGACCTGGACGCCGAGCCCCCGGTCAAGCCGGTGGGCCGGGTGGCCAAGCAGCTCGCGGACGCCGCCAAGGGCAAGGAGCCCGCCCCCTCGACCCTCGTGCCGCACGCCACCCAGCTCACCGCGGGCGACTACGACGCGAGCGGCGTCACGTTCAGCGCCGACGGGCGGCACCTGCTGTTCGCCTCGGCCCGGCACGCGACCCGCGACCGCGACCTGGTGACCGACATCTACGAACTCCCGCTGGCCGGCGGCGAGCCGATCTGGATCACCCCCGGGACGCCGCTGTCGCTCGGGCACCCGGTCGTGAGCGGCGGCACCCTCTACGCCCTCGGCGACGACGTGAGCGAGACCGGGCGGGCGTTCGTCGGCGCCCTCACCGGCGTGTTCACGGTCGCCGAGGGCCGGGCCACCCGGCTCACGGACGCCGAGGCGTCCTCGGTGCTCGACCTCGCCCCCGGCGAGAACGGCACCGCGCTCGCCGTGGTCAACGTCGAGGGGTCGGGGGTCGTCCACCGGCTGCGCGCCGACGGGGGCGACGACGAACTCCCGGCGCCCGGATCGGTGCTCGAGGTCGCCGAGATCCCCGGGACGCCGGACGTCGCGGTCATCCTCGCCGATGAGACGAGCGAGGGCGAGGTCGTGCGGCTGGGCCCGCTGGGCGACGCCACCGTCATCACCGACTTCTCCCGCCGGCTGCGCGAGGAGACCAGCCCGGTTCGCCCCCAGGAGCTCCGCAGCACCAGCGACGACGGCTACCAGGTGCAGGGGTGGGTGTTCGTCCCCGAGGGCGAGGGTCCGCACCCGGTGCTGCTCACCATCCACGGGGGGCCGGCGGCGTCCTACGGGCCGGCCTGGTTCGACGAGGCTCAGGTGTACGTGTCGGCCGGCTACGCCGTCGTCATGTGCAACCCGCGGGGCGCCGACGGGTACGGCGCGGCCCACGTGAAGGCCATCCAGCGGAACTTCGGCGACCGTGACATGGCCGACATCCTCGGGTTCCTCGACCATGCGGTGGTCAGCGTGCCCGGGCTCGACGGGTCGCGCGTCGGCATCATGGGCGGCTCCTATGGCGGCTACATGACCGCGTGGATCATCGCCCACGACCACCGCTGGGCCGGGGCGATCGTCGAGCGCGGCTTCCTCGACCCGTGGGGCTTCGTCGGCGCGTCCGACATCGGCTGGTTCTTCCCGCAGGAGTACAACGGCACCGACAAGGCGGCCATCGACGCCCAGAGCCCGATGCTGCTCACCGACCGGGTGACGACACCGACGCTCGTGCTGCACAGCGAGCAGGACCTGCGCTGCCCGCTGAGCCAGGCGCTGCAGTACTACACCCAGCTCAAGCTGGGCGGCGTCGAGAGCGAGCTGCTGGTGTTCCCGGGCGAGACGCACGAGCTGTCGCGCTCGGGCACGCCCTGGCACCGCCGGCAGCGCTTCGAGGCGATCCTCGACTGGTGGAAGCGGTACCTGCCGGTCGAGGGGTGACCCCGAAACCCGCGGAGGTCAGCGGCGTCCCAGGTCGGGGACGTTGCTGATCACCACGTCGACGCCGAGCTTGGCCATGTCGGCGAGGTCGGCGGGCGAGTTCACGGTCCACGTGTTCACCCGGACGCCGGCGGCGTGACAGCGCTCGACGGCGTCCGGCATCAGCCGCAGCGCCCGGTGGTAGGGGTGCACCGCGGAGGCGCCGAGACGCCGGGCGTAGGCCCAGATGTCGACGAGCGGCTCGACCACGAGGACGCCGGTGGGCGCGGCCGGGTCGGCGTCCCGGATCGCCAGCAGGGTGTGGTGGTTGAACGACGACCAGATGACCCGGTCGGACACGCCCATGTCGGCCGCGAGCGCCAGCGCCTGCCCCGCCATGCCCGGGTAGGGCTCCTCGGAGTCCTTGAGTTCGACGTTGACGAGCAGGCCCGTCGGGCGCATGAGCTCGAACACCTCGGCCAGCAGCGGGATGCGGGTGCCGGCGAACGCCTCCATCCCGTTGGAGAAGTCGAGGCTCCGCAGCCGCCCG
>JAJYQH010000268.1 GCA_021794705.1 Actinomycetes bacterium
CTGGAAGCCGCGGTAGTGGCGTTCGGTGAGGATGCCGAGCAGCGGCTCCTCGGCGGGCGTGTCGGAGCCCTGGGTGCGGGTGAGGAAGCCGACGAGGCGGTCGGGCGCGGCGACCAGCTCCTCGGTGACGGCGCGCTTGGTCGGCCCGTCGGGCAGGGCGCGGAGGTGCTCGAGCAGTTCCGGCACCTGCGCCAGGGCGGCCGCCTGCTCCGCCTCGATCGCCGGGCGGTCGAACCAGTAGTAGCGGATCGACCGGGCGAGGTCGCCGACGGTGGGGAAGCGCCGCTGGGTGGCGAGGGTGAGCCGGTCGAGCATCTCCCGGACATCGGGGGACGCCGTGCGCGGGCGGCTCTCGGCGCTCCACCGCTGGAGCAGCCCGGTGACGATGGAGATGATCGGCGTCCACCGCTGCTGGAGGAGGAACAGCCGGAACACGGCCTGGTGCAGGTCGTCCGACGGGTCGAGCGAGGTGACCCCGTAGTGGGACAGCACCCGGGCCAGTCGGTCGGCGAAGTCGGCGGGCAGTTGCTCGCGCTCGACGTCGAGGCTGTGCAGGTAGCGCTGGAAGTACTCGCGCGTGGAGTGCACCCGGCTGTCGAGGTCGGTGTCCGGACCGGCGGGCTGGTTGCGGCTCAGTTCGGCGATGTCGGTGAACAGGTCCAGGAGGTCGGCCTCGGCGCGCAGGTTCGAGCCGTCGTCGGGGCGGATCGCGAGGTAACGGCTCAGGGCACCCGAGGGGTTGCCGGGATCGGTGTCGAAGCCGAGCAGCACCGAGCGCAACTGGGCCAACGGTCCGTCGCCGGACGCCGGCCCGCTCGTGTCGTCGGGGAGGTCGAGGTCGACGTGGCCGGCGGCCTGTGCGCTGTCGGCGCGGTCGTCGAGCGGCTCCAACCGGGCGAGGGGCGCCCCGGTCTCCACCTGGCTCCCCGCCCGCACCGAGATCTCCCGGACGCGGGCCGCGAACGGCGCGGTGATGACCGTCTCCATCTTCATGCTCTCGAGCACGACGACCCGGTCGCCGGCGGCCACCTCGTCGCCGACGGCGACGGGGGTGGCGACGACGAGCGCCGGGGCCTGCGACCGCAGCACGCCGCCCTCGTCGCGGCTGACCCGGTGGGCCACCCCGTCGATCTCGATCATCTGGATCGGCCCGGGCTCGCCGACCAGCACGCGCAGGCTCTGCCGGCCCAGGTGCAGCCGGCCGGTGAACTCGTCGATCCGGGCGAAGCACGCCTCGAGGGTGACGGCGTCCTCGCCCGCGCCGAGGGTGACGGTGTACTGCTGGGGTGCGGTGCGCAGCACCTCGACCGCGTGGGTGACGCCCCGGAGCTTGAGCTCGACGGGCCGGCCGACGTCGTGGCTGGCGAGCGGGCGGCCGCGGCGGGCGGTGTCGAAGAAGCGGGCCCGCTCGATCGCCTCGGCCTCCTGATAGGCCTGGATGCCGGCGACGACGAGGGCCGCCCCGGCGTGCCGGGTGCTCTGCAGCCGGCCCTCGGCACGCACCCGGTCGATCCAGCCGGTGTCGGCCCAGCCGGTGGGCCCGCTGCCGTCGACCACCTCGGGCTGGGCCAGCAGGTCGAGGATGAAGCTCTTGTTGGTGGCGCCGCCGTCGATGACCACCGACGTCTCGCTCATCGCGCGGCGCAGCCGGGCGAGCGCCTCCTCGCGGTCGGCGCCGAACGCGATGATCTTGGCGATCATCGAGTCGAAGTCGGCCGGAATGCTGTCGCCCTCGGCGACGCCCGTGTCGACCCGGATGCCGGGTCCCTGCGGAAGTACCAGCCGCTGGATGTGCCCGGGCGCCGGCGCGAAGTCGCGGTCGGGGTCCTCGGCGTTGAGCCGGGCCTCGATCGCGTGCCCGATCTCGACCGGCCGTTCGCCGGTGAGCCGGCCCCCGGCGGCGACGTGCAGCTGGAGCTTGACGAGGTCGGTGCGGGTGGTCACCTCGGTGATCGGGTGCTCGACCTGGAGCCGGGTGTTCACCTCGAGGAACGCGAACTGGTCGTCGTCCGGCTGGTAGAGGAACTCGACGGTGGCGGCGCCGCAGTAGCCCACCTTGACCGCGAGCCGCTCGGCGCTGGCCTTGACCTCGGCGACCCGCTCCGGGGTGAGCAGGGGCGACGACGACTCCTCGATGACCTTCTGGTTGCGCCGCTGGATGCTGCAGTCGCGGACGCCGAGGGCCCACGCGGTGCCATGGCTGTCGGCGATCACCTGCACCTCGACGTGCCGGGCGCCGGTCACGAGCTTCTCGAGGAACACGACGCCCGAGCCGAAGGCGCGCTCCGCCTCGCCCCGGGTGCGGTCGAACACGTCGACGAGGTCGGCGTCCGAGGTGACCTTCTGGATGCCCCGGCCCCCGCCGCCCGCGGTGGCCTTGAGCATGAGCGGGTAGCCGATCCGGTGGGCGGCCTCGAGCGCGTCGTCGACGGTGGCGACGTCGCCACGGCTCCACGGGGCCACCGGGACGCCGACCGACTCGGCGATGAGCTTCGAGCCGATCTTGTCGCCGAGCTGGCGCATCGCCTCGGCGCTCGGACCGATGAACGTGATCCCGAGCCGGGCGCACAGTTCGGCGAACCGGGGGTCCTCGGCCACGAACCCCCAGCCGACCCAGGCGGCGTCCGCGCCGCTGCTGACGAGGGCCCGCTCGAGCACCGCGTAGTCGAGGTAGGGCCGGGCGGAGGCGGGCCCGAGGTTGACGGCGTGGTCGCTCTCGCGGACGAACATCGCGTTCGCCTCGCCCTCGGTGTGCAGGGCG
>JAJYQH010000076.1 GCA_021794705.1 Actinomycetes bacterium
GCTCGCCGATCCGGAGGTCGACATCTACTTCGACGCCCAGACGACGTCGCGACGCTATGCCGCCCTCGCTGCGGCGATGCGGGCCGGCAAGCACATCTACACCGAGAAGCCCACGGCCGACACCCTCGAGCAGGCCGTCGACCTGGCCCGGATCGCCCGCGACACCGGCATCGTCGACGGGGTCGTGCACGACAAGCTCTACCTTCCCGGCCTCGTGGCGCTCCGGGGCCTCGTGGACGCCGGCTTCTTCGGCCGGATCGTCTCGATGCGCGGGGAGTTCGGGTACTGGGTGTGGGAGGGCACCGACGTCGCCTCGCAGCGTCCCAGCTGGAACTACCGGGCCGAGGACGGCGGCGGCATCACCATCGACATGTTCCCGCACTGGAACTACGTGTTCGAGGGCCTGCTGGGGCGGGTCCGCACCGTGTACTCCCACGCGGTCACCCACATCCCGGAGCGGGTCGACGAGGCGGGGGAGAGCTACCCGGCGACGGCGGACGACGCCGCCTACGCCATCTTCGAGATCGAGAGCCCCGCCGGCGACCCCGTCGTCGTCCAGCTCAACTCGTCGTGGGTCACCCGCGTCTTCCGCGACGAGCTCGTCGAGTTCCAAGTGGACGGCACCCGCGGCTCGGCCGTGGCCGGCCTCAGGAACTGCGCGGTCCAGTCGCGTGCCGCGACCCCGACCCCCGTGTGGAACCCTGACCTGCCCGATCCGATCGACCACCTCGCGCTCTGGGAGCGCGCTCCCGAGCGGGATCTGGAGAACGGTTTCAAGGCCCAGTGGCAGGAGTACCTCGCCGACGTCGCCAGCGGGCGCAAGCACCGCTTCGACCTGCTGTCCGGGGCGCGCGGCGTCCAGCTCGCCGAACTGGGCCTGCGGTCGTCGGCGTCCGGATGCCGGGTCGAGGTGCCGGAGATCGTCCTGTGACCCTCGCCGCCACCGGCGGGTTGGAGCGGCTCAGTCTCAACACCGCCACGTGCAAGCGGCTCGACCTCGCCGGGTGCGTGGACGCCGCGGCGCGCGCCGGGCTCGGGGCGATCGGTCCCTGGCGCGACCGGGTGCACGAGGTGGGGGTGGAGCGCGCCGCGCGTCTCATCCGGGACGCCGGCCTGCGGGTGTCCACGCTGTGCCGGGGCGGCTTCCTCACCGCTTCCGACGACACGGCCCGACGGGACGCCCTCGACGACAACCGCCGGGCCATCGACGAGGCGGCGACGCTCGGCACCCGCGAGCTCGTCATGGTGGTCGGCGGCCTGCCGTCGGCCTTCGGTCGGCTGGGTCTGGCGATGACGCCCGGCGACGCCGGCGACAAGGATCTCGTCGGCGCCAGGCAGCGGGTCGCCGACCGCATCGCCGAACTCGTCCCCTACGCGGCCGAGCGCGGCGTCCGACTGGCCCTCGAGCCCATGCACCCCCTCTTCGCCGCCGACCGCGGCGTCCTGCAGACCCTGGAACAGGCCCTCGACCTCGCCGCACCGTTCCCGGCGGACGTCGTGGGGGTGGTCGCGGACACCTACCACGTGTGGTGGGACCCCCGCTGCCGGGAACAGATCGCGCGCGCCGGGCGGGAGGGGCGGCTCGCCTCCTACCAGGTGTGCGACTGGGTACTGCCGCTGGCCCCCGAACCGCTGAACTCCCGCGGGCTGATGGGCGACGGGTACATCGACTTCCCGACCATCACCTCCTGGGTGACGGACGCTGGATACGCCGGCGACGTCGAGGTGGAGATCTTCAACGAGCAGCTGTGGGCGCTTCCCGGCGACGAGATCGTCGATCGCATCGCCGAGCGGTACCGCGACCTGGTGGCGCCGCGCCTGGGCTGAGCGGCCGGGGAATGCCGGGCGGCCGACGGTGGTTGCCTGGGCATGACAACCATCGGTTTCATCGGTTCCGGACACATCGGTTCACAGCTCGCCCGGCTCGCCGTGGCGCAGGGCTACGACGTCGTGCTGAGCAACTCCAGGGGGCCCGAGACCCTGGGCGACCTGGTCGCCGAGCTCGGGCCGCACGCTCGCGCCGCCACCCCTGCGGAGGCGGCCGAGGCCGCCGACCTGGCCGTGGTGACCATCCCGCTCAAGGCGATCGGCACGGTTCCGGCCGAGCCGCTCGCGGGCAAGGTGGTCATCGACACCAACAACTACTACCCGCAGCGCGACGGGCAGATCGAGGAACTCGACAAGGAGACCACGACCACCGCCGAGATGCTCCAGCGGCAGCTTCCGGACTCCAAGGTCGTCAAGGCCTTCAACCACATCTACGCCGCCGACCTCACCACCCAGGGCGTCCCCGCCGGGACGCCGGACCGCCGCGCCCTCGCGGTGTTCGGCGACGACCCCGAGGCCGTCGCCACCGTCGGCCGGCTGATCGACTCGTTCGGGTTCGACGCGCTCGAGGTGACACCGCTGTCGGAGGGCTGGCGGATCCAGCGGGATACCCCCGGTTACGGGCCGCGCCTCACCCGGGACGGACTCCGGGACGCCCTCGCGAAGGCGAAGCGCTACCGCGACATGTGAGCCGGGCGGTGCACGCGGTAGCTCGCGTGCACCATCCCGCTCAGGTCGGCGCTGCTGGCGGTGAGCGACAGCTGGATGTCCCGGCCGAGCTCGCCGAACAGCGGCAGGCCCGACCCGATGAGCACCGGGGCCCAGGCGACGTCGATCTCGTCGATGAGGTCGGCGCGGAGGAAGGTCTGGATGACCCGGCCTCCGTCGACGTAGACGTGGCGGGCGGAGGCCTGTTCG
>JAJYQH010000306.1 GCA_021794705.1 Actinomycetes bacterium
ATGCCGACGGTGGCCGCGGTGGCGGCGATCATGGTGCCGGTCGTGAGCGCCCGGGCTGCGGTGATCACTGCAGACATGTGAGTGCCTTCCGATCGTGGTGCTGGCGTCGGCCCGTCGGGCCGCCCATAACCAAGGATCCTCGTGGCGCTGTGACCCGGCTGTGGAGCGGAACTGCCGAGGCTGTGAACCTCCTGCTCAGGACCCCGCGGTGGTGGTTTGCGCCGGTTGCGGGGCCTGGACCACGGGCTTGCTGGTGGTCGTCTTCGTCGTGGCGCTGGCCGTCGAGCGGCTCGGCGTCCGGGTGGCGGAGTGGGTGGCCTTCGACGTGGTGGTGCGGGAGCGGGTGCTCGACGAGCCGGAGTGTGACGGCACCTTCGTGGCCGTCGACGTCGCCGAGCCGGCGCGGTCGTCGCCGCCATGCTGGGCGTTGTAGAGGTGGATGCCCAGAGCGCCCGCGCCCGCCGTCGCGACGGCGAGCGTGGAACTGGTGAGGGCCTTGGCGATGGCTAGGGCACGCGACACGTGGTCTCCTCGAGTCGGGGGAAGAAGCCTCGGGGACTTCGTGGCCGGATCGACCAGTACCCACTGTGCCGGGGCCACCTGTGCGCAGGCTGTGCCGGCTCGCCCGCGAGTCTGTGAATCTCTCAGGAACGGGTGGTGGGGCGGTCTCCCCCGCCTCCGCGGTACGCCGTCCCGGGCGGCCACTACAGTGACGCCATGGCCGGGAACGACACGCGGATGATGGACATGCAGTTGGGGTTCTCGGCCCTCGTGCTCGTGTTCGGCGTGGCGACGATCGTGCTCGCCGCGTTCCGGACGATCAGCGTCGACGGCCTGCGCTGTGGGCACGCGCTGGCCCTGGCGCTGCACGGCATCACCGAACGGCCGGCCGAGCCCGACGGGTGGGCCGCCGCGTGCAACAGCGCCGCCCGCCAGGCCGTGCTGTCGCCCGCGTTGATGACGATCGCCGCGCTCGTGTGGTTCGGCTACGCCCTCAGCCGCACCCTGCGCACCACCCGTGGCGGCTCTCAGGCCGACGCGGCGTCCTCGACGCCCCGGTAGCGCCAGAAGGCCGGCACGGCGGCCACCGCCGCGAGCACCCCGACGATCACGAGGACGCCGCCCACGGTGGTCACCTGAGGGTTGCCCCACACCGCGGCCGCTCCCCCGTGCAGGACGTCGGCCACCCGGGGGCCCCCGCCGACGACGACGATGAAGACGCCCTGGAGGCGTCCCCGGATGTTCTCGGCCTGCACCGACTGGAGGATCGTCTGCCGGAACGCGGCCGAGGTCATGTCGGCCGCGCCCGCCACCGCCATGGCGACGAAGCCCAGCCAGAGCCAGGGGGTGACCCGGCCGTGGGCGAGCCAGGCGCAGGCGCCGAAGACCGTGACGGCAAGACCCCAGGTGACGATCGCGAGGACGGTGGCCCGGCCGTGCCGGGTGACCTTCGACACCCACCCCGAGAAGACACCGCCGACCAGCGTCCCGGCGGGGATGGCCGCATAGAGCAGGGCGAAGGCCATGCCGCCGGTCTGGGGGCCGCCGAAGTCGAGGTGGGCGATCGCCGGGAACAGCGCCCTCGGCATCCCGAAGACCATCGCGATGATGTCGACGACGAAGCTCAGCAGCACCACCCGGTGCCCGGCGAGGTAGCGGAACCCGTCGACGACGGCCGCGAAGCCCGGGGCCCTGCCCGTTGGCATCCCGGACGCGGGGAGCGCCGGCAGCCGCCACACCGCGTACAGGGTCGCGGTCAGCGTGACGGTGTCGATCGCGTACAGCCACGGGTACCCGAGCACCGGGATGAGGGCGCCCGCCACCAGCGGCCCCGCGATCGCCCCGCCCGCGAACACCGTCATGTTGAGCGAATTGGCCGCGGGCAGCAGGTCGACGCGGCCGAGGATCTGCGGCAGGAGCGACGTGCGGGTCGGCTGGTTGACGGCGAAGAAGGCCTGCTGCAGGGCGAAGATCGTGAGCAGCAGCCACACGTTCGAGTTGCCGAGCAGCGCCTGCACGAAGAACAGCGCGCTGGTGGTGATGATGCCGAGGGTGGTGATGATCATCAGCCGGCGCTTGTCGAGGTGGTCGGCGAGCGCGCCGCCGTACAGCCCGAAGATCACCAGCGGCACCAGCCCGAACAAACCCGCCAGGCCGACGTAGCCGGACGACTGGGTGATCGCGTAGATCTGCGCCGGCACCGCGACGACGGTGAGCTGGGCCCCGATGACCGTGACGATGTTCGCGAACCACAGCCGGCGGAAGTGCTCGTTGGCCAGGGGTGCGGTGTCGGCGAGCAGACGTGGCATGGGGCTCCGTTTCCCGAAGGGGCGGGGGTCAGTCGGTGACCGGGACGGACCGGGGGTGGAAGGCGGCCTCGGGCGCCGGTCGTGTCGGTGTCGTGCGGATCCGGGTGGCGAGCACGATGGCCGCCAGGCACAGCAGTCCCGCCGCCCACAGGGCGGCCTGAACCCCGCCCTGAGTGGCCCGCACGGCGTCCACGCCGCCCGAGGTGAGCGTGGCCCGACGCGCGGCCATGATCGAGATGAGCAGGGCGGTGCCCCCGGCGCCGGCGACCTGCTGGAGGGTGCCGAACAGGGCACTCCCGTGGCTGTACTGGTGGGGCGTGAGGTCGTTGAGGCCGCCGGTGAAGGTCGGGGTGAAGACGAAGCTCAGCGACAGGCTGAAGAGGAAGTGCATCACCACGAGCAGTGCGAGGGCGGTGCTCGCCGTGCTC
>JAJYQH010000386.1 GCA_021794705.1 Actinomycetes bacterium
AGGCGACCCGGGCACCGGCGGAGTGCCCGCCGACGACGAGCGGGACGCCGGCCAGCACCTCCCGCAGGGCGCGGACCGCCGGCGTCCACGCCTCGTCGAGCAGCGCGGGACGCACGGCGACACGGCGCCCCGACACCTTCCAGGGCTGTACGTAGCGGGCGACCGTGACCCCGCGGGGCGGGAGCAGACGCGACAGGGTGAGCAGGTCGACGCCGTCGACGCCGCCCCCGGCGCCGTGACCGAGCACGAGGAGGGCCCGGGGGCTCTCCGCCTCGCTGAGCAACAGTCGTCCGGGGCCCTGGGCGGTGTCGACGTCGACGACGACGGGCAGGTCGGCGCTCATCCGCTCCCCTCCCGGGGGTCGGGGGCGCCGGAGTCCTCCACCGGCTGGACGAGGTCGGGACCGTCGTTGGCGACCGTGTTGACCCGCTTCGACACGGCGTAGGCGCCCATTTCGTCGGCGCTCGGGGCGTGCAGCAGCTGCCGGGCCGCCGCCGGGTCGGTGAGGTGCGGGTCGAGCCAGGCGTCCCAGTCGGCCCGGCGCACCTGCATCGGCATCCGGTCGTGGATCATCCCGAGCGAGTCGGTGACCTGGGTGGTGATGATCGAGCAGGTCGTGAGCCATGCGCCGGGATCATCCGCCGGCAGCGAGTCGTCGCGCCAGAACTCGTAGATGCCCGCCATCGCCATGAGACCGGGCTCCCCCGGACGTGACAGCGGATGGATCCAGAACGGCTGCTTCACCGGCCGGCCCTTCGAGAGCACCGGCGTGCCGTCGGCGTTCTTCAGCGGGTACCACTCGTAGTAGCCGTCGGCGGGGATGAGGCAGCGCCGCTGGGCGAACGCGCGACGGAACGCCGGCTTCTCGGCGACCGTCTCGGCACGGGCGTTGATCATCCGGGCGCCGGAGCCCGGCTCCTTGCTCCAGCTGGGCACCAGCCCCCACCGCGGCGCGTAGAGCTTGCGGGTCACGTCTCCGCTGTCACGGTCGGTGCGCTCGACGATCGCGGCGACCGGATCGGTGGGCGCGATGTTCCACCGGGGCGTGAGCGCCCGCACGTCGGGGAGGTCGGGCACCTCGTCGACCTCGAAGATCTCGACGAGCTGGTCGGGGGACGCCGACGACGCATACCTGCCGCACATGCCACCCACGCTAGTGCGGCCCGGCGTCCGCGGCCGTCCGGTCCTCCGGGCGGGTGTGATGGTCTCGCTTTCGCCCGCGAGCGCGGGACGCTGTCGGGGGCAGGATGGTAGGAATGGGGGATGAGTCTCATCCGCGCTGCAGGACGCACCATGCTCGCCAGCTTCTTCGTGGTCAACGGATTCAAATCCGCCCGGAAGCCCGATCAGTTCGTCGCCGACGCCGAGCCGATCGCCCAGAAGGTCGTTCCCCTCGTCCAGAAGGTCGCCCCGCCGACGGTGACGAACTACATCCCCGAAGACACCCGGTCGCTCGTGCGCTACACGGGCATCGCCCAGGTGATCGGCGGCCTCGGCCTGGCGACCGGCATCGGACGCCGCGGATGCTCGGCCCTGCTGGCGGTGACGATGATCCCGCACGTGCTGGCCTCCCGCACCCCCGCCGGGGCCACCGCCGAGCAGCGCACGGCGTCCCGGTCGGTCGCGCTCCGCAACGTCGCGCTGCTCGGCGCCGTGCTCATCGCCTCCCGTGACACCGAGGGCCACCCGAGCCTCGGCTGGCGCGCCCAGCGCGAGCAGGAGCGGCTGAGCCGGGCTGCCTCCGAGCAGCGGCGCCACCTCAAGAAGCAGAAGAAGCACGCCCGCAAGGCGATCGGCAAGCAGACGACCAGCCTCGGCGCGAGCGCCCGGCGCAGCGTCGGGCACGTCGCCGACTCGCTCGAGTCCGCGCTGAGCTGACGTGGGAGCGGTGATGGCGGCCGGGGCGGCGACGTCCGTTCCCGAGGCCCGGCCCTGGGACGCTCCGGTGGCCGGGCACCCCGTCACCGGGCGGGTGGACGTGCCCGGCTCGAAGTCCGAGACCAACCGGGCCCTCGTCCTGGCCGCGGTCGCCGACGGCCCCTCCACCCTCACCGGAGCCCTCGACGCCCGCGACAGCCGCCTCATGCGCGCGGCGCTCATCGCGCTCGGCGCGCGGATCGACCCGCTGGGCTCCTCCGAGACCCGGGTCACTCCCCCTCGGGCGATCTCCCCGGCGGCCGAGCCGGTCGACGTCGGCCTGGCGGGCAACGTCATGCGGTTCGTGCCGCCGCTCGCCGCCCTGGCGCCCGGCCGCACCCGCTTCGTCGGCGACCCGGAGGCCTCCCGGCGTCCGGTGGCCCCGCTCCTCGACGGGTTGCGGCAGCTCGGGGTCGGCGTCGACGGCGACCGGGTCCCGTTCACGGTCTCCGGCGGCACCCTGCGGGGACGCCGGGCGACCATCGACGCGAGCGAATCCAGCCAGTTCGTGTCGGGGCTGCTCCTCGCGGCGCCCCGGTTCCCCGAGGGCCTCGAGCTGCACCACCGCGGGGCCGGGGGTGCCGGCGTCCCCAGCCGCCCGCACATCGACATGACGGTGGCCATGCTCGCCGCCCGGGGCGTGACCATCAGCTGCCCCGACGAGGTGAGCTGGTCGGTGACACCGGGGCGGGTCGCGGCCCGCGACCAGCGGATCGAGCCCGACCTCACCAACGCCGCGGTGTTCCTCGCGGTCGCGGCGGTCACCGGGGGCGAGGTCGTCGTCCCCGGCTGGCCCTCCAGCACGACCCAGGGCGGC
>JAJYQH010000291.1 GCA_021794705.1 Actinomycetes bacterium
CGGTGATGATCCCGAAGAACGGGAGGGCCACGACGTAGACCTCGGGGTGGCCGAAGAACCAGAACAGGTGCTGCCACAGCAGCGGACCACCCGAGGCCGCGTCGAAGATGTGCGAGCCGAGGCTCCGGTCGGCCTCCAGCACGAGGAGCGCGGCGCCGAAGACGGGGAACGACAGCAGCACGAGCAGGGCGGTGACGAGGATGTTCCACGTGAAGATCGGCATCCGGAACATCGTCATGCCGGGTGCGCGCATGGTGAGGATGGTCGTCGCGAAGTTCACCGAGCCGAGGATCGTGCTGACACCGAGGATGTACAGGCCCATCACCCACAGGTCGCCGCCGGCGCCGGGCGAGTTGATCTCCTGCGACAGGGTCGCGTAGGCGGTCCAGCCGAAGCTCGCCGCCCCGTCCGGGGTGAGGAAGCCGGACAGGGCGATGAGCGAGCCGAACAGGTAGAGCCAGTAGCTGAACATGTTGAGCCGCGGGAACGCCACGTCGGGAGCGCCGATCTGGAGCGGGATCAGGGCGTTCGCGAACCCGGCGAACAGGGGGGTCGCGAACATCAGCAGCATGATCGTGCCGTGCATCGTGAACAGCTGGTTGTACGTCTCCGGGTGCATGAACTGCATGCCGGGCTCGGCCAGCTCCAGGCGGATGAGCAGCGCCAGCACCCCGCCCACCAGGAACAGAGTGAAGCTGGTGATGAAGTACAGGTGGGCGATCTTCTTGTGATCGGTCGTCGTCATGTACTCACGGATCAACGTGCCCAGCTTGTTGTTCTCGCGTCGGCGCACTCCCGTCGTGGCGGGGGTGATGGTCCTGGCGAGGGTGCCCATGGTTTCTCCTTGGCGTCGGCAAGGGTGACATACCCGGGATGGCGGAGGGCTAACCCCAATGCGATGAGCGAAACGGCGGGCAGCCCAGAGCCCCAGTCTCACCCTCGGACGCCGACCTGTCGAGGGGTCTCACCGCGGGAACCCGCCGGGCCAGGGCCCTCCACACCCCCATCCGGGCGGCTCTCGGGGCCGTCCTATCGCCGATTTGGCTCATCCGGGAGTCCACCCGGCGACGTCCAGACGCAGGCGCCCGCACTGTCCACTTCCCGGTGGACGTCGAGCCACAAGCGGACAGTGCCGACCACCGAACGTGGGCACTGCCCGGTTGCCGGTCGATGTCGACCGGCAACCGCGCAGTGCCCCGATGGCGGTTCCCGCGGCGTCCCCGGGAGCCATCGCTCGCCCCGGCCGCGCCTACCGCCCCAGCAGGGTGTCGCGCATGTGGACGTACTCCTGCTCGGTGATCTCACCCCTGGCGAACCGGTCGTCGAGGTACTCGATCGCCGAGTATCCGCCCGGCGTCCGCCGCATCGCCGGGTGTTGCCGGTAGCCGGTGCTCCTGCGTGAAGCCGTTCGGAGCAGGGCGACCACGGCGAGAATCACCAGGCCCCAGAAGACGACCATGCCGAAGCCCATGGCGATCCACGAGCCCATGCCCCAGCCGGTGCCGCCGCCGGTTCCGTACCACCCCATCATGATCAATCCCTTCGTCCCTGCAGCCCTGCGGCTGCGACACCTTCACCCTGTGCGGCGGGGATGTCGGGGAGGCGGTCGATTCGATGAAGATCGGGTCAAGAAAGCTGCCGGCGCGTCCCGTGGTCGTCGTGAGGGACGCCGTCGGCGCCCGGGCGGCTCGTTCCCCGGTGCTCGTGCGGCTCGTCCGGCCGGAGCCGGCGGAAGGTGTGGTCCGCATGGTTGAGCGCCTCGGCGAGCACGTCGCGCACGTGCGTGTCGGCGGCCGTGTAGTAGACGAAGGTGCCGTCGCGGCGTCCGCGGACCAGGCCGGCGAGTCGCAGCTTGGCGAGGTGCTGGCTCACCGAGGTGGGCGTGACCCCGGCGAGGTCGGCGAGGCAGTTCACCGACGACTCTCCCTGCACGAGGGCCCAGAGCAGCTTGATCCGCGTGGGGTCGGCCAGCATCTTGAGGGCCTCGGCGGCCAGGCGGGCCTGCTCGTCGTCCGGCATCGAGAAGTCCGGGAGCTGCGCGTGCATGCCGTCAACCCTACCTACTTCGTACCTTCGCAACTACGCAGATAGCATGGCTGGCATGCCGTCCGAGGAGCACGACCACCACCACGATCATCCCGGGACCGTCGGGCACGATCACGATCACGACCATGGGCACGAGCACGATCACGACCATGGGCACGAGCACGACCACGACCATGGGCACGGGCACGACCACGACCATGGGCACGGGCACGACCATGACCATGACCATGGGCACGGACTGTGGGGCGCGCTGAAGCACGCCCTCGTCCCCCACTCCCACGACGCGGCCGACTCGATCGACTCGGCGCTCGAGTCGAGCGCGCGGGGAATCCGAGCCGTGAAGATCGGCCTGGTGGGGCTCGCCGTCACGGCCCTGCTCCAGTTCCTCGTCGTCGCAATCTCGGGCTCGGTCGCCCTGCTCGCCGACACGATCCACAACCTCTCGGACGCCATGACCGCGGTTCCGCTGTGGATCGCCTTCCGGCTCGCCCGCCGGCCCGCCAACTCGCGCTACACCTACGGCTACGGCCGGGCCGAGGACCTCGCCGGGCTGTTCGTCATCGCGATGATCGCGCTCTCGGCCGTCGTCGCGGGCTGGGAGGCGGTCGACCGGCTGCTGCACCCGGCGCCCGTCCGCAACCTGCTCTGGGTGGCCCTGGCGGGCATCATCGGCTTCCTCGGCAACGAG
>JAJYQH010000276.1 GCA_021794705.1 Actinomycetes bacterium
TCGTGAAGGGTCGGCGCCGTTGCCTGGGGGCCACTCTTGTACCCCCGGACGGCTGGACGCAAGAGTCCTTCCAGAATACGAGATGGCGTCTCTTATTCTGAGAGCGGATCTTTTTGCCCGATGCGGCCCTTGACCGTCCATAAGGTGTTGCGGACGAGAGATCCTCCTGCCACGCATGGTTCCTGAGTACTGGGGCTCATACGTTCTCGTGTCCTGCGCCTCGCCCTCGCCACCCGTCAGGCTAGGGGAAACGTGGATTGTGGTCAGGTGCCGACCGCGTCCCACCCCGGGACGGAAGCGACGTCGATGAACGCCCTGACGCTGGGAGTCGCCGCCGCCTGTGGCGTCCACGCGAGGCCCACCGGTCGCTCCAGCTGTTCGTCGATCGGGACGAAGACGACCCCTGGCACCTGCAGCATCGGGTCGTCGGCCGGGAGGATGGCGACACCGAAGCCGGCGCTCACCAGTCCCGCCACGGTCGCCAGTTCGGTGGACTCGACGCGCACCCGGGGCCGCGCGTGGTGTCGTGCCGCCCAGTCTGCGAGCGCCTCGTGGGTGGTGTAGCCCGGAGGGGTCGCGACGAAGCGCTCCTCGGCCACCTGCGCCCATGTCACCCGGGTCCGGGGCGCCAGCGGGTGGGAGGCCGGAACGGCGAGCGCCAGCGGCTGTCGACGCACTGGAAGCCATCCCCATGTCGGCTCCGCCGGCCGGGGCGAGCACAGGACGACGTCACAATCGTCGGCTCCGAGCCGCTCCGCCAGTTCGGCTCCGGTGCCCTGAGTGAGGCGCACGTCCGTACGCGGGTGCAGGCGCAGGTAGGCCTGCAGCAGTCTCGGCGCAAGCCAGGGGCCGAACGAGTGCATGAAGCCGAACCGGACGGTGCCCGTCTCCGGGTCCATGAGGCGACGAACCTCGGCCTCGCCGCGTTCCAGTTCGGCGCGGGCTGCGAGGAAGTGCTGGCGCACGGCCCGGCCCCGGGAGTTCAGGGCCAACCGGCGTCCGTGGCGGTCGAACAGTTCCGCGCCCAGGTCGCGTTCCAGTCGGCCCAGCCGACGCGACAGGGTCGACTGCGGGACGCCGAGGGACGCGGCGGCATCGGTCATGTGCTCGTACTCCGCGAGGGTCAGGAACCAGGTGAGGTCGTCGGGCCGCATGGCTCTCATCATGCTTGGTGTGCATCTGACGTCCAAGTGCGATGCATTTCCCGCAAAGATGCTCGTGGCGCAGGCTGAGGGGGTGCCGTTCCCGTCCGCTCCCGTGCAGCATTCCGCCCCTCGCCCGGCGTCTCCTCCGGCCACCACCGCCCTGGTCCCTGGGCTCCGGCGTGGCGAGCCAGGTTACGCCCGGGCCGTCGTGGCGTTCCTGGCCGCCGGACTGGCCTCGTTCAATGCCCTCTACTGCACCCAGGCCCTGATGCCCGCGTTGACCCGGGCGTTCGGCGCCGACCCGGCCCAGGCGTCGCTGACCGTGAGCGCGGCCACGGGAGTGCTGGCCCTCGCGATCCTTCCGGTGTCGGCGCTGTCGGAGCGCTTCGGGCGGGGCCGGGTCATCGCGGTGTCCGCGCTGTCCGCGACGGCCCTGGGACTGCTCCTTCCGCTCATGCCCGGCCTCGGCTGGCTGATCGTCCTCCGCGCCGCGCAGGGTCTGGCCCTCGCCGGCGTCCCGGCGACGGCGATGGCGTGGCTCAGCGAGGAGATCGACGGGGCCCACCTCGCACCGGCGATGGGGCAGTACGTCGCGGGCACGACCATCGGCGGACTCCTGGGACGCCTGATCCCGTCCGGGGTCCTCGACCTCGCCTCATGGCGCTGGGCGCTCGCCGCGACCACGGTGTTCGCGGCCGTGTTCGCCGTCGTCACCGTCGTGCTCATGCCGGGGCAGCGGCGGTTCGTGGCCAAGCGACTGTCCGTCCGCCACGAGCTCGACGCCGTCGCGGGACACTGGCGCCGGCCGCAGCTGGCCGGGTTGTTCGTCCTCGCCTTCCTGCTCATGGGCGTGTTCGTGTCGCTGTACGACTACGTGGGCTACCGGCTCACGGGGAGTTTCGGGCTGCGCCAGTCCGAGGTCGGGGCGATCTTCCTGCTGTACCTGTTCGGCACGGCCGCCTCGACGCTTGCCGGACGCGGCGCCGCGCGCCACGGACGTCGGCCCGTGCTACTCGGGGGTGCGCTCATGTCGCTCGCCGCGATGCCGCTGATGCTCAGTTCCGAACTCGTGCTGGTCGTCGCGGGCGCGGCGCTGTTCACCACGGGCTTCTTCACGGCGCACTCGGTGGCCTCCGGGTGGGTCGGAGCCCTCGCCACCAGGGACAGGGCGGAGGCCAGCGGGACGTACCTCGCGTGCTACTACCTCGGGTCCTCCATCGTCGGCTACCTCTCCGGCCTGGTCTTCCACCGGTTCGGCTGGGCCGCCCTCGTCGGGTGGCTGGCCGCTCTCCTCGCCGCGGCAGTGATTGTGGCTCGCGCGATCGGACGCCGCAACGACCCGGTTCAGGTCGACAGGGTGAGCAGCCTCGTCCCGTAGGGATCGGTGATGTCGACGGAGCTGATCTGATCGACGGTGAGAGCGGTTCCGGTGGTGAACGTGACCTGGGCTCCGGGGGTCAGCTGCCAGGTGCCCAGCTCGTGGCGGCGCCCGTCGGTTCCCAGCACGCTGAGAGCGTACGAATAGCCCACTCCGCCGGTGGACCGCACGGTCGTGTACCGACAAGTGAGGTCAATCCGCGTCCCCCAG
>JAJYQH010000105.1 GCA_021794705.1 Actinomycetes bacterium
GGTGGACGCCGACCAGCCCACCGCGATCGAGATGAGGCTGCCGATGAGTCCCACGAGGAGCAGCGACGTGCGCAGCGAACTGAGGACGGCGTCGGTCGGGGCGGTCGAGCGGGCGAGGACGAGGGCGGCGGAACCGCCGGCGCCCAGGTTGATCGGCACCGCGACCATCCGGTAGCGGACGCCGCCGGCCCCCTGCATCGTGCGGGCGCTGGTGCCCGTGCCGGTGCGGGCCACGGCGAGTTCCTGCGGGCCGGCGTCCAGGACGACCGACGCGTCCTGGACCCGGAGCACCTCGCCGTTGGGCTTCAGCACGAACAGGGCGACGTTGGCCGCGTTGAGGGCGTCGTTGTTGAGCCCGCCCATCCCTTCGACGTCGTCGGCGATCCGCGGGGACACGTAGCCCGCGACCGTGATGAGCTCGTTGTCGAGCTGGTTGAGCAGGCTGGCGCGGGTGACGAAGTAGGCCGACACCGACACGAGGAGCACCGTGCCGAACACGCAGAGCGAGATGAGGGTGCTGATCGTGCGGCGCAGCGTGCGCGGCGGCCGCCACTGCAGCCACCGGAGGAACCGGACCTGTGGGATCACGGGGGTGTTTCGCGGAGCACGTAACCGATGCCGCGCACGGTGTGGATGAGTCGCGGCTCACCCTCCTGCTCGAGCTTGCGGCGCACGTATCCGATGTAGACCTCGAGCGAGTTGGCGGTGGTGGGGAAGTCGTAGCCCCACACCTCGTTGAGCAGCCAGTTGCGCTCGAGCACGCGGCGTGGGTGCTCCATGAACACGTGCAGCAGCGCGAACTCGGTGCGGGTGAGGCTGATCCGGCGTCCGCGTCGGGTGACCTCACGGCTCTGGGTGTCGAGCACGAGGTCTTCGAAGACCAGCGTCTGGTCTTCGGCGTCGCGTTCGGGACGCTGGCGCCGGGTGAGCGCGCGGAGCCGGGCGAGCAGCTCGTCGAGCGCGAACGGCTTCACCATGTAGTCGTCGGCCCCGGCGTCGAGGCCGTCGACCCGGTCGCCCACGGCGTCGCGGGCGGTGAGGATGAGGATGGGCACGTCGTTACCGGTCGACCGGAGCATCCGGGTGGCCTCGAGCCCGTCGAGCCGGGGCATCATGACGTCCATGACGACGGCGTCGGGACGGATCGCCGACAACTTGGCGAGTGCCTCCAGCCCGTCGTTGGCGCTCGTGACCTCGTAGCCGCTGTACTGCAGCGATCGTGCCAGGGAGTCGCGGACGGCCTGGTCGTCGTCGACTACGAGGATGTGCATGGTCATAGCTTGCCATTACGGGCGCGACGTTGCTCGACGGCACGGGCCCGGCGAGCGCGCCCCGTTCACGCGCCGGGGGCGGGCTCCTCAGGGTCGGAGTGCTGGCCGGGGGCTGGTTGATCGGCATCGCCGTCGACCGGCGCCTGCTCCGGCTCGGTGGGGGTGGCCGGGTGCGGTGGCACGTGCTTGGGCAGCTGGCTCGGTTTGACAGCCACCGGGTGCTCGAGCGCCGGCGGCTCGGTGGGCGGGGGCGGCGGGGCCTGCTCGTGGCTGACCATCACGTGCGCCCCCTCCTTCTGCAGCCAGTAGACGCGGCCGGCGCCGATGACGTTGGTGCGCCCGGACGCCGGGTCGACGGCGAGGCAGGTGCCCTCGTCGATGGTGACCGCGGTGCGCGCGGGGCAGGCCTCGAGCGCGGCGAGCGCGACGCCGAGGTTCGACCAGGCGTCGGCGTGGGTCTCGACGCACGGCCCGATGAGCGCGAGGCCGTCACGGATGGTCAACTCCTCCAGCCCCTCGCCGACGATCTCGGGGGCGATCATCCGGCCCTGGTACTTCCAGCCGCCGACGATCGCGTGCCGGGAGACGATCATCGCCCCGGCGGAGAAGCCGAGGTAGGGCATTCCGCCGCGGACGAGCCGGGAGATGGTGTCGCGCTGGGGGGTCAGGGCGTCGAGGTAACCCGGCGTCCACCCGCCGCAGACGACGAGGCCGGCGAGCGCGCGGAGGTCGTCGGGCCAGACGGTGTCACCGTCGTCGTCGAGGAAGACCGGTTCGATGACGGCGTCCGGCCAGCGGGTGAGGATGGGCTGCACATAGTCGGGGAGGAACTGCTCGACCTCCTCCTCGGTGCCGAGGGCGGCGACCGCGATCGGGCCGCCGCGGCGCCGGGCGGCCTCGACGAACTGGTCGTGCACCTCGTCGAGGTGCTCGGAGGGTCCGCTTCCCACAAGGAACAACATGGACCCAGCTTATGGCCGGGTCGCCCCTCGGGGGAGCCGCGCGGTCGGCTGCTCAGCCGAGCTCGCGCACGGCCTCGATGATCCCCGGCATCGAGCGTTCGATCGCCTCGAGGGTGTCGAGGAAGTCGGTGTGGTCGCCGTACCAGGGATCGGGCAGCGGGTCGCCCGGGGTGGCCTCGGGATCGAACTCGCTGATCAGCCGGATGCTCGCGTCGGGCACGAGGCGGCGGATCCGCTCGGCGTGCAGGTGTTCGGCGGCGATGACGAGGTCGGCGGCACGGATCTCGTCGGCGCTGGCCTGGCGTGCGCGGTGGCCGGCGGCGTCGTAGGCGGCGTCCTCGAGCACGCGGCGGGCCCGCCGGTCGATGGGATTGCCGAGTTCCTCGCTGCTCACCCCGGCGCTGGTCACCTCGGCGACGACGCCGGCGTCCGCGAACCACTGGCGGGCCACCCGCTCGGCCATGGGACTACGACAGATGTTGCCCCAGCAGACGAAC
>JAJYQH010000132.1 GCA_021794705.1 Actinomycetes bacterium
CCCGCCACCCCCCGAATCGCCTGCAGATCCGGTGGTGGTGGTTGTGGTGGCGGGCGCTGGTCCCGTGGCGTCCGGCGTGTGTGGCGTCGCCCGCTCGGACGCGGAACTGCCGGATCCGCAGTCCAGTTGCGGGGTCTCGGCTGTGGTGGCCCGCCACCCCCCGAATCGCCTGCGATCCGGCGGTGGTGGTTGTGGTGGCGTGCGCTGGTCCCATGGCGCCCGGCGGGGGTGGCGTCGCCCGCTCGGACGCGGGAACTGCCGGATCCGCAGTCCAGATGCGGGGTCTCGGCCGTGGTGGCCCGCCACCCCCCGAATCGCCTGCGGATCCGGCGGCTTCGGTCGCGGCATGCAGCCGGTTTTCGTCCCGGCGTCCCGCTCGGGTAGCATTGCGGGGTTGCCTGGCGAGGGACGAGACGGCTCGTTCGTGATCGACTGACACCTCCTCCCTCGGTGGCCTGCGCACGAAGAATCGACGAGGTTGAGGAGAAGACATGGCTGAGATCAAGCTGGCGGCCGAGAGCCGCACCGAGTTCGGCAAGGGCGCGGCCCGCCGCATCCGCCGCGACAACAAGGTGCCCGCGGTCATCTACGGGCACGGCACCGACCCGATCCACATCACGCTGCCCGGTCACGAGACGCTGCTCGCGTTGCGTCAGGCCAACGCCGTGCTGACGATCGTGATCGACGGCACGAACGAGCAGCTCGCGCTCGCCAAGCAGGTTCAGCGCGACGTCATCAGGGGCTTCGTCAAGCACGTCGACCTCGTCGTCGTGCGCAGGGGCGAGAAGGTCGTCGTCGACGTGCCGCTGCACGTCGTGGGCGAGTCCGCTCCCGACACCACGGTCAACGTCGAGCACCAGACGATCAGCGTGCGCGCCGAGGCCACCCACATCCCCACCGGCATCGAGGTGTCGGTCGAGGGGCTCGAGGCGGGCACCCAGATCATGCTCGGCGACATCGAGCTCCCGGAGGGCACCGAGCTGCACGGCGACCCGGAGGCGCTGGCCGTGCACGTGACCGTCGCCCAGGTGCAGCAGCTCGAGACCGAGGGCGAGGCCACCGAGGAGGCCGAGACCGAGACCGAGGAGACCCCGGAGGCCTGACGGTCGTCGGACGACACTCGCTATGACGACGTGGATGGTGGTCGGGCTCGGGAATCCGGGCCCGACCTACTCGTTCACCCGGCACAACGTCGGCTTCATGGTCGCCGACGAGCTCGCCCGCAGGGCGCGCGGCTCCTGGTCGGCACCCCGCGGCATGCGGGCGGACGTCCTCGAGACCCGGATCGGGCTCGCGGGTGTCGGCGTCCCCGCTGCGGACGCCGAGCGGCTGGTGCTCGTCAAACCCCGCACCTTCATGAACGAGTCGGGCCAGGCGGTGCGGAAGCTGGCGGCCTTCCACCGGGTGCCCCCTGACCACGTCGTGGCCGTGCACGACGAACTCGACCTCGACCTCGGCCAGATCCGGCTGAAGCTCGGCGGCGGCGACAACGGGCACAACGGGCTCAAGTCGCTGCGCGCCCACCTGGGCACCGGCGACTTCCACCGCGTCCGGGTCGGCATCGGACGCCCGCCAGGCCGGCAGGCCGCGGCCGACTACGTGCTCGCCCCGATCCCCACGAGCCTGCGCACCGACGTCGAGCTCGAGGTCTCCCGGGCCGCGGACGCCGTCGAGACCCTCCTCACCGCCGGACTCGAGACGGCCCAGAACCGCTTCAACGGCTGACCCCCGCAGCCCGGTCGCCGCGGCGTACGAGTTGATCGGCGCGGCGTACGAGATGTCCGCTCAGAGCCCACATCTCGTACGCCGTCAGTCATCTTGTACGCCGACCGGAACCGGGCCACCGCCCTCCGCCCTGGGCGAACGGACGCCGCCCAGCCGCCGGTCACGCTCCCGGCCGGGGCCCCGCGCTGAACGACCCGAGTACGGTTGTGCGGTGACTCTTTCGGGCGTGGTTCAGCTCCTGGCCACCGATCCCGTGCTGGCGGACGCCGTCCAGCTGGCGCGGAGCGGGGCGGCCACCTCCTTCGACCTCAGTTCCCCCGCCGCGGCGCGCCCGGCGATCATCGCCACCCTCGCCCGCGCCGGCCGGCCCCTGCTCGTCGTCACGAGCACCTTCCGCGAGGGGGAGCAGCTCGCCGCGACCCTCGAGTCGTGGGTCGGCGCCGAGCAGGTCGCCTACTACCCGGCCTGGGAGACCCTGCCGCACGAGCGGCTGAGCCCCCGCAGCGACACCGTCGGACGCCGGCTGCACGTGTTGCGCCGCATCGCCGGACGCGACGAACTTCCCCCGCCCGCCGTGGTCGTCGCCCCCGTGCGGTCGGTGCTCCAGCCGCAGGTCCGCGGCCTCGCCGACCTCAGGCCGGTGGAGATTGTCGTCGGCGAGGACTACGAGATGGCAAGGCTCACCGCCGACCTGGCCAACGCCGCCTACAGCCGGGTCGACCTCGTCGAGCGACGCGGGGAGTTCGCCGTGCGCGGCGGCATCGTCGACGTCTTCCCTCCCACCGAGGACCACCCGGTGCGCGTCGACTTCTTCGGCGACGAGGTCGAGGAGATCCGCTACTTCACGGTCGCCGACCAGCGCTCCACCGACAAGACCGTCGAGCGGATCACCGCCGCGCCCTGCCGCGAACTGCTCATCACGGACGCCGTCCGCGCCCGGGCCGCCGCCCTCCTCGACGCCCACCCGGAGCTCTCCGAGACGCTCGAGAAGATCGCCCAGGG
>JAJYQH010000108.1 GCA_021794705.1 Actinomycetes bacterium
CTCACCGACGAGGAAACGGGCTCCCGGCGTCTCGTTCATCTGGCCGAAGACCAGCGTGGAGCGGTCGAGGACGCCCATCCGGCGCATCTCGTCGAGCAGTTCGAGCCCCTCCCGGGACCGTTCACCGATACCGGCGAAGACCGCGACGCCCCGGAACCGGGTGACCGCGTTGTGGATGAACTCGGTGAGCACCACCGTCTTGCCCACGCCGGCGCCCCCGAACACCGCCGCCCGGCCGCCGCGCAGGAACGGGCAGAACAGGTCGATGACCTTGATGCCGGTCTCGTACACGTCGGTCCAGCCGCGTCGCCGGCCCACTGCCGGCGGGGGCCGATGCACCGGACGCCGCGACGTGCCGGTGATCGGCCCGGCGGCGTCGATCGGCGCTCCGCGGAGGTCGACGACCCGGCCCAGCAGCGGCTCGCCCACGGCCACCGACAAGGGGCCGCCGGCCCGCCCGACCTCGGCACCGCAGCGCAGCCCGCGGGTGTCGTCGAGCGCGATCGCCTGCACCCGGCCGGGCGCCAGGTGGGCCTGGACGACGAGGGTGACGTCGCGCCCGTCGGGCACCCGGCAGCCGAGTTCCTCGCCGAGTTCGGGGCTGGTGGCGTCGACCCCCACCTCGACGACGGTGCCGCGCACGGCGACGACCCGGCCGATGGCCGTGCCGGTGGTCGGGGCGCCCGGGTCGCTGATCGCAGTGGTGGGGATCACGGCCGATCCCACCGGATCTGCACCCATACCGTCAGGGTAATGAGCCTTGTCGGCGTCCGCTCTCGATTCGCCGGGGTCACCCGGGGAGGCGGTGCGTCCCCCCTCCGACTAGGAGGGACGGGTCGGGCCGGGCGTCCGCTCGAGCACGTGGAGGATCGTCACGTAGTGCTCGCGCACGACCGGCCCGACCTCGGCGGCCGCGGCCTCCGCGGCGTCCACCTCGTCGGGACGCCAGTTGCTGAAGGTCTCGAAGAGCCGGCGGATCTGGCCGGGGTCGAGGTCGACGTGCCAGGGCCACTGCCAGCTGCCGCGGTGGCGGAAGAAGCCGCCTGCGCTCAACTCGGGCACGGTCGGTCGCGGGTCGACCACGTCCTCGTCACGGATCCCCTCGTCGCGGCGGGCGACGATCTCCAACACCCGCCGACGGAACTCCGTCTGCACCCGCGGATCGCCGAACACCGTGCGCCACACGGCCAGGAGGCCCCGCTCGCGCAGGGCGGCGTGCAGCCTGGGGAGGGCGACGCCGAGGTCGACCCAGTGCATCGAGGTGGCGGCGACGACGGCGTCGAAGGCGGCGTCCGGGAGGGCGACGTCCTCCAATCGGCCGCCGAGCACCCGGACCCCGGGATGGGCGAGGCTCAGCCGCTGCCCCAGCCGCGGGCCCGGCTCGACCGCGACCACGTCGCAGCCGCGCGCGAGCAGATCCCCCGTGGCCTCCCCGCTGCCGGCCCCGACCTCCAGCACGCGGACGCCCGGGCCGATCACCCTCTCAGCGAGGAGCCGGTCGAACAGTGCCGCCGGGTACGGGGGTCGGGCGGCGTGGTAGGACGCGGCCAGCCGCTCGAAATGCAGCTGCCGCGGCCCCGGGGACCCGTCACTCCACGGTGGGCTCGGGCTCAATCCCGGCCTCGAGTTCGGCGACGTCCGCGTCGGTCAGGTGGATGCCGGCGACGGCGAGGTTCTCCTCGAGGTGCGAGAGTCGCGAGGTGCCGGGGATGAGCAGGATGTTCTCCCGGTACCCCAGCAGCCAGGCGAGGCCAACCTGCGCGGGGGTGACCCCGAGCCGCTCGGCGACGTCGCGGACGGCGGCGTTGTCGACGACCTTGGGGGTGTTGGGGAAGGCCGAGCCGAGCGGGAAGTACGGCACGTAAGCGATGCCCCGCTCGGCACACAGGTCGAGCACGTCGGCGTCCGAGCGGTCGAGGAGGCTGAACGCGTTCTGGACGCAGACGATGTCCGCCTGCTCGATGGCCTGCCGCACCTGGTCGAGCGTCGCGGTGGAGATGCCGACGCCGGCGATCTTGCCCTCGTCGCGCAGGGCGACCATCTCGGCCAGCTGGTCCTCGAGCCGCACCGGCTCCTCGCCGGGAGCGCGGCCCTCGTGCAGCCGCAGGTTCACCGCCCCGAGCCGCTCGACGCCGAGGCTCCGCAGGTTGTCCTCGACGGCCGAGCGCAACTGGTCGGGCCGCTGCCCCGGGAGCCAGCCGCCGGCGGCGTCCCGGAACGCGCCGACCTTGGAGACCAGCACGAGGTCGTCGGGGTAGGGGTGGAGCGCCTCCCGGATGAGGTCGTTGGCGACGTCCGGCCCGTAGAACTGCGCGGTGTCGATGTGGTTGACCCCCCACTCGACCGCCCGGCGCAGGATCGCGATCGCCTCGTCGTGGTCGCGGGGCGGCCCCATCACCCGGGGGCCGGGGAGCTGCATCGCTCCGAAACCGATCCGATTGACGCTGAACTGGCCCAGACGGTAGCTATCCACGAACGGACCCTAGCTCGGCAGGGGGAATCGCGGCTCACCCCCGGTGCAGCGGGGTAGGCCACTCAGGCGGAGACGCAACTCGTGCAGCACCGTCCCGCACCGCTGCGGTGAGCGGCTCGATCACCGCCGGAATTGCAGGCCAGTTGCCGGGGGGACGCCGCCAGCGGCGCCGACCCCCTCGATCGCCTGCGGATCCGGCGGCTCTCCTGGGGGCACCGGCCTTGGAAGCGATCAGCCGCTGGAGCAC
>JAJYQH010000361.1 GCA_021794705.1 Actinomycetes bacterium
CTTCCAGTGGGCCGGGCAGGCGTCCCCGGAGACGATCGACCACCGACTGCAGCTGTTGCGGGACACCATCCGGGCGGACAAGCAGTACGGCCGCGCGATCGGCATGCGCTACCACGACGGCAAGCCGGGACAGATCGAGGGCCTGCTCAGCCGGGGTGACCGCCGGGTGGGGCGGGTGATCGAGGCCGTGTGGCGCGACGGCGGCATGTTCGACGGCTGGAGCGAGTACTTCTCCTACGACCGCTGGGTGCGGTGCGCGCAGGAGGCCCTGGCGGCCGACGGTGTCGACCTCGACTGGTACACGACCCGCGAGCGCGACTACGACGAGGTGCTGCCCTGGGACCACCTGGATGCCGGCCTCGACCGCGACTGGCTGTGGGAGGACTGGCAGGACGCCATCGACGGGGTGGAGGTCGACGACTGCCGCTGGACGCCGTGCTACGACTGCGGCGTGTGCCCGCAGATGGACACCCAGATCCAGATCGGTCCGACCGGCCGCACCCTGCTGCCGATGCCGAGCGTCCGCGCCGACCTCGCCTAACGACCGCGGCGACGTCAGTCGAGGCCGAGCTCGTCCTCGATGGTCTCGGCCCGCATCGACTGCACGCCCACCCACGCCATCGGCGCGAACATGACGAGCAGCGCGACCAGGGGCACGGTCCAGCTGTGGGTGAGTTCGTGCAGCACGCCCATGCCGAACGGGCCCAGCGCCGCGAGCAGGTACCCGACGCTCTGGGTGAAGCCGCTGAGGGCGGACGTGCCCGCCGACGTGCGGGCGCGGAGGCCGAACATCGCGAGGATCATCGGGAACGACGACGTGCCGACGGCCAGCAGTGCCGCCCACAGCAGTCCCAGCACGGTGGGGTGCGGGGCGAACAGCAACCCCAGGGCGGCGACGGCACCCGAGATCATGACGAACGCGAGCACCCGATAGGGACGGGGGTTGCGGATCATGTAGGCGGGCCACAGGAACGCCAGCGGGATCCCCACGCCCGTCGCCACGCCGAGCATCACCCCGCCCTCGGCCTGGCTGTAGCCGGCGTCCACGTAGATCGTGGCCAGCCAGCCGAACACCGAGTAGGCCATGCCCGACTGGATGCCGAAGAACACGGCCATCACCCAGCCGAGCTTCGTCCGGGCGACCCGGGCGAGAGAGATGTGCGCGGACGAGTCGGTGGCGGCCGACGGCGTCCGGGCGGCGGCGAGGATCGCCCAGGGGACGATGGCGATCGCGGCCACCCCGCTGCCGACGAGGAAGGCCTGGCGCCACCCCCCGAACGCGTGGTCCATCGGCACGACGAGCATCCCGGCGAGCGTGACCCCGACGGTCATCGACGTCGAGTACAGGGCGGTGACCAGCCCGATCCGCTCCGGGAAGTGGGTCTTGACCAGGCTGGGCAGCAGCACGTTCGCGGTCGCCATCCCCGCCAGGGCCACCGTCGACAGGGCGAGGAACAGCCACGGTGAGCCGACCAGCGCCCGGGTCGCCTGACCCACGACGATGAGCACGCTCGCGACGAGCACGGCCGCGGTGAGCCCGATCCGGCGCGCCACCAGCGGGGCGAGCGCGCCGAAGCCGGCGAAGCAGAGGCTCGGCAGGGCGGTGAGGACGCCGGCGACCGTGTCGTTCATCCCGAGGTCGTGCTGCAACTGGCCGAGAACCGGTCCGATCGACACCGCCGCGGGGCGCAGGTTGAACGCGAGCAGGAGGAGGGCGACCAGCACCAGGGTGGCGTTCCTGGTCCTCGGTGAGGCCGGGCTCAGGGCGGTCGACATGGGTCTCCTGCGATAGGTGGGAGGCGGGGCACCGGGGAATCCCACGGGGAACTCAGCCAGCGGTGGCCCCCAGAGCCTACGCCGCGCCGTCGGCCCTTCGGTACGCCGGCCGGGAGCGGGGGAGGCCGCCCGGGGTGCCCGTAGGATCGGCGCCGTGGTCCGACAGCAGCCAGAGCAGCAGGCTCCGCCCGTCCAGCGCCTGCGGGTGCAGTACGCGAAGCGGGGACGCGCCCGGTTCCTCAGCTCCCGCGACTTCGGCCGCGCCTTCGAGCGGGCGCTTCGCCGCGCTGACGTGCCGATGGCCTACTCGTCCGGGTTCACGCCGCACCCGCGGATCTCCTACGCCAACGCGGCGCCCACGTCCGCGGCGAGCGAGGCCGAGTTCCTCGAGGTCGGCCTGGCCGAGCGGTGCGATCCCGACAAGGTGCGAGCCGCGCTGGACGCCGCCCTGCCCGACGGTCTCGACATCGTCCGTGTCGTCGAGGCTCGCGGCGAGTCGCTCGCCGACCAGCTCACGGCGTCCGAGTGGCTCGTCGACCTCGGCCCCGTGGACGCCGACGCGCTCGGCGTCGCGATCGCATCGCTCCTGGCGTCCGACGAGGCGGCGACGACCCGGATGACCAAGTCGGGACCCCGCACCTTCGACGTCAGGGGCGCGATCGAGCGACTGGAGGCTTCCGGGCCGAGCGAGCTCACGATCGTGCTCCGGCACCTCGTGCCGCTCGTGCGGCCCGACGACGTCGTCGCCGTGCTGCGCCGGCTCGACCCCCGCCTCGCCACCGACCGGCCGGTGCTGCTCACCCGCCGGAGCCAGGGACGCCTCGTCGACGGGCGGATCGAGCACCCCTTCGACTGACCACCGGCGGTGAATACCGGCGTGCGCGCCAACCTGTGACATACTTTTCCACAGGTTGCGGCCCCTGCCAGGGGTTCGCTCCGGGTC
>JAJYQH010000355.1 GCA_021794705.1 Actinomycetes bacterium
GCTGTGGCGCGTCTTCGTCGCGTTCGTCGCCTTCGTCCTCGCCTCGTCGGCCGTCTACCTCGTCAACGACCTGCTCGACGTCGAGGCCGACCGGGCGCACCCGCGGAAGCGCCACCGCCCCCTGGCCAGCGGCGCCCTCCCGGTCGGGGTGGCCCGGGTGGCCGCGCCGGTGGTCGCCCTGCTCTCGCTCGCCGTGGCCGCCGCAGGCAACTGGCAGCTGGCCACGCTCACGGCGATCTACCTCGTCAGCTCGATGGCCTACAGCATCCGGCTCAAGCACGAGGCGATCCTCGACCTCGCCTTCGTCGTCATCGGTTTCCTCCTGCGGGCGCTCGCCGGAGGCGTGGCGGCCGACGTCCGGGCGTCCACCTGGTTCGTGCTCACCACCGGGCTGGGGGCCCTGTTCGTCATCGCCGGCAAGCGGTACGCCGAGCTGGAACTCGTGCAGGCCGGACTCACCACGGGCCGTCAGGTGCTGCGCCACTACACCGTGAGCTACCTGCGCTTCGTCTGGACGATGGCCGCCGCGGCGCTGCTCGTCACGTACTCGCTGTGGGCGTTCGAGGTGGGCGCGGCAACCGGCGACAGCCTGTGGAGCGAGATCTCGGTGCTGCCGTTCCTGCTGGTGCTCATGCGCTACGCGCTGATCATCGACAAGGGCAACGCCGGCGAGCCCGAGGACATCGTGCTGTCCGACCGGCTGCTGCTCGTGCTCGCGGCCTGCTGGCTGGCCCTGCTGCTCGGCGCCGTCTACCTCTGAGACGGGGACGCCGCCCGGCCCGGGTCAGATGGGCAGCCGGCGGAACACGGCGTGCGGCAGGTGCCGCAGGCCGGACATCACCCACCGCATCGCCGGAGGGCTCCACACGATCCGCTGCCCCCGCGCCAGGCCGCCCAGGATGGCCTCGGCGACCTCCTCGGGTCGCTGCGCCAGCGGGGCGTCCTTGAGGCCCTCGGTCATCGGCGAGCGGACGAAGCCGGGCCGCACCACCAGCACCTGGACGCCGTCGGCCCGCACCGCCTCGGCGAGGCCGAGGTAAAAGGCGTCCGCGCCGGCCTTGCTGGCCCCGTAGGCGAAGTTGGACCGGCGGACCCGCTCGCCCGCCACGCTCGACAGCAGGACGAGCGCCCCGTGTCCCTGGCCGCGCAGCCGCTGCGCGGCGAGCACCCCGGCGAGCACGGCGCCCGTGTAGTTGACCTGCCCGAGCGCCAGCGCGGCGTCGACGTCCTGCCAGGACGCCTCCTGGTCGCCCAGGACGCCGGCCGTCACCAGCACGACGTCGATGTCGGTGTCGCCTCCCAGCGCCTGGTCGAGCTGGACGCGGGCGGCGTCCGGGTCGGCGAGGTCGAGGTCGACCTCCTCCACCTCGGCCCCGGCCGCGCGCAGCTCAGCTGCCGCCGCCTCGCGTCGGGGGGAGGGTCGGGCGGCGAGCACCACCTGCAGGCCCTGCCGGTTCTGCAGCCAGCGCTGCACGGTGGCGACGCCGATGGCCGAGGAGCCACCGACGAGCACGACGCGTTGCGGGTTCTGGACGGCGTCCTTCACAGCTGCAGCCTCCTGGCCAGGTCGGAGATGAACAGTCCGTCGGGGTCGACGTCCTGCCGGATGGCGTTCCACTCGGCGAGCCGCGGGTACATCGCGTGCGCGGTCGCGGGGCGCATGCGGGCGTCCTTGGCGAAGTACGACCGGCCGCCGACCGCGACGACCGACTCGTCGAGCCGGTCGAGCAGCTGTCCGACCTCGGGGTCGCCCGCGGGCACGTCCATGGCCAAGGTCCAGCCCGGGCGCGGGAACGACAGCATGCCCGGGTTGCCCGGGCCCATCCTCTTGAGCACCGACAGGAACGAGGCGAGGCCGTGGCTGCTGAACGCCTCGGCGATCTCGCGGATCGTCTCGGACGCCTCGAGCGGCACCAGCACCTGGTACTGCAGCAGGCCCCGGCGTCCGTAGATGCGGTTCCACTCGGCGACGCCGTCGAGGGGGTGGAAGAAGGTGTTGACCGACTGCGGCTCGTCCTCGCGGTGCCGCGGCGCCTTGCGGTACCAGACCTCGTTGAAGGCCGCGACGGTCACCTGGTTGAGCAGTCCGCTCGGGACGCCGGGAGGCGCGGTGACCAGGGTGCGCGCGCTGAACGCGAGCGGCTCCGGCCGCTGCCGGGCGGGCAGTTCCGCGCGGGTCGCGAACCGGCCGCGGGTGAGCACCGACCGGCCCAGGTGTGCCCCCTTGGCGAGGGAGTCGATCCACGCCACGGAATAGTCGTACTTGTCGTCGTCGGCCATGGCGGCCATCACCGAGTCGAGGTCGGGGCAGCGCCACGTCTCGACGAGCACCGTCGACGTCTCCACCGGGGTGAGCCGCACGCTGGCCCGGACGATGACGCCGGTGAGCCCCATGCCGCCGACGGTCGCCCAGAACAGCGGGTCGGCGGGGGTGAGCCGGCGGGGCTGCCCGTCGGCGGTCACGAGTGTGAGGGCCTCGACGTGGTCGCCGAAGCTGCCGTGGGTGTGGTGGTTCTTACCGTGGACGTCGGCGGCGATGGCGCCGCCCACCGTCACCTGGCGGGTGCCGGGCGTGACCGGCACGAACCAGCCGCGGGGGAGGAACTCGCGGATCAGCTGGTCGATGCTCACCCCGGCCTCGACGTCGACCACACCGGTCGCCGGGTCGAAACCGAGGACGCCGCGGCGTCCGGTCATGTCGAGCACCTTGCCGCCGCC
>JAJYQH010000170.1 GCA_021794705.1 Actinomycetes bacterium
GGCCCGTCATGTTCATGTCGTCAGCTGTCGGCGGCCACGGGAAACTGCCCGTAGGCGGTCACGAAGCTGCCCGGTCGCGGTCATGAGTTCTGCCCGCTGACGGTCGCGGGATCTGCTCGACACGAAGTCCGTTTGCCTCGCCCGTGTGCGGGTTGGGGCCCCTCCTCAGGGGACGGTGGCGGTGCTGAAGCGCTGTCGTCGTCCTGAGGAGGGACAGGTTGAAGTCTGCCGAGGAGATCATGGAAATTCTGGATGCGTACGACCTGACTGGGTCGTTGCGGGATGCGGGTGAGCTGGCTGGCTGCTCGCATCACACGGTCAAGCGGTATGTGCAGGCCCGCGACGCGGGCGGGGTGCTGGATGCGCCCGAGCGGCGGGAGCAGCTGATCGACCCGTTCCTGGGCAAGGTCGAGGAGTGGGTCGAGCGCAGCAGCGGGAAGGTCCGCGCGGACGTGTGCCACGACAAGCTGGTCGCGCTGGGCTACACCGGCTCGGAGCGCACCACCCGCCGGGCGGTCGCGGCGGTGCGGCGCAACTTCCGGGCCGGTCGGGTGCGGGTGCACCGGCCGTGGGTGACCGAGCCGGGGATGTGGCTGCAGTACGACTACGGCGACGGGCCGGTCGTCGATGGGGTCAAGACGATCTTGTTCTGTGCGTGGCTGGCCTGGTCACGCTTCCGGGTGGTGATCCCGTTGCGGGACAAGACGCTGCCGTCGGTGTTCGCCGCGCTCGATGCGACGTTCCGGCGCTTGGGTGGGGTGCCGACGTATGTGCTGACCGACAACGAGAAGACGGTCACCACCGAGCACATCGCCGGGATCCCGGTGCGTAACCGGCAGATGCTCGAGTTCGCGCGGCACTACTCGGTCGTGGTCCACACCTGCGTGCCGGCCGACCCGGCGTCCAAGGGCGGGACCGAGGCGAGCGTGCGGATCAGCAAGGCCGACCTCGTGCCCACGGACGCGAACCTGCTCGAGGCGTATGACTCGTTCGAGCAGCTACAGGCCGCGTGCGAGGCGTTCAACGACACGGTCAACACGAGGGTCCATCGGATCACCCGGCGGGCCCCGAAGGAGATGCTCGAGCAGGAGCGGGCCCGGCTGCACCCGGTCGCGGCGAGGGCGTACACCGTCGCGTACGGCGTCACCCGGGTCGTGCCGCCCAACACGCCGATGGTCACCTTCGAGGCCGGGCAGTACTCGGTGCCCCACCACTTGCTCGGGGAGACGGTGTGGGTGCGCGTGTACGGCGCCGGGGCCGGCGAGCAGGTGGTGATCACCCACCTCGGTGAGGCTGGGCCGGTCGAGGTCGCCCGGCACGAGCGCGCCACGCCCGGCTCCCCGAGGATCGTCGACACCCACTTCCCGCCCCAACCGCAGGGAGCGCTGGAGCGCAAACCGTTGGCCCGCAATGCTGCCGAGGCTCAGTTCCTCGCCCTCGGTGAGGGCGCCCGGTTGTGGCTGACCGAGGCCGCCGCGGCCGGCACCACCAAGATGCGGGTCAAGATGGCCGAGGCCGTGCAGCTGGCCAAGCTGTTCGACGCGGCCCGGGTCGACTGGGCCCTGGGACATGCCGCCGTCCACGGCCGGTTCGCCGAGGCCGACCTGGCCTCCATCCTCGACCACCACGCCAGCACGCCGGGCACGGGGCAGCACACCGGGCCGCGTCGGGCCACCGAGGACGCCTCCCTCACGCAGGGCACCCGCGGCTGGGCCCGCCTCGGCGCCAGCCCCGACGGGCCACGCGCCACCGAGGGCGAGGAGAGCTCATGAGCACCACCGCCAAGCGCGCTCCTTCGCTGGGAGTGCCATCCGCGCCGCCGCTGCCCGATGACCTCGAGGCGCTGCTGCGCCGGCTGCGGCTACCGCACGTGCGCCGCCACGCCCCCGAGGTCATCGCCACCGCCAAGGCCCAACGCTGGGACCCGGCCGAGGTCCTCAAGGCCGTCCTGGCCGAAGAGGTCGCCGGGAGGGAACGCTCCGCCCTGGCCACGAGGCGGGCCGCGGCCGGGTTCCCCACCGGCAAGACGTTCGAGGCGTGGGACCCGGCCGCATCCTCCATCCCGGCCCCGACCCAGCAGGCGCTACGCACCCTCGAGTGGGTCCACCGCAGGGAGAACCTCGTCGTGTGCGGACCGTCCGGCACCGGCAAGACGTTCCTGCTCGAGGCCCTCGGCCAGCACGCCGTCGAGGCCGGCCTGAAGGTCGCCTGGTTCACCCTCGAGGACCTCGGCGTGCTGCTGCGCCGGCACCGCGCCGACGACACCGTCACCAAGGCCATCGCCCGGATCCTGCGCGCCGACCTCGTCGTCGTCGACGACATCGGCCTGCTCCCGGTCGGGCACGACGCCGCCGAGGGCCTCTACCGGCTCGTCGACGCCGCCTACGAGAAACGCTCCATCGCCGTCTCCTCGAACCTGCACCCCTCCGGGTTCGACGAGCTGATGCCCAAGACACTGGCCACCGCCACCGTCGACCGGCTGCTGCACCACGCCCACGTCTGCCAAACCAGCGGCGAGTCCGTACGCCTGACCCAGGCCCTCAACGGAGCAGGGGTGAGGCCCTTGAGCTGACACGAACCAGCCAGTGGTGGCCACCCGTTGAGCAGATCCCATGGCCACCACCGGGCAGTTCTCGTGACCGTCACCGGGCAGGTCTCACGACCGCCCCTGGGCACAACCAGATGGCCCTTGACATGGGTGGACGCGCACCTCGC
>JAJYQH010000338.1 GCA_021794705.1 Actinomycetes bacterium
GCTCGATGAACCGCAGCTCATGCCCCTCGGAGATCGCCCAGCCGAGGAGGTCGACCGCCTCGTCGTCGTTGACGCCCCGCATGAGGACGGCGTTGAGCTTGACCGGACGCAGGCCGGCCTCGGCGGCCGCGGCGATGCCGGCGAGCACGTCGGCGTGCCGGTTGCGGCGGGTCATCGCGTGGAACCGCTCCGGCTGGAGGGTGTCGATGGACACGTTGACCCGGGTGAGACCGGCGTCCATGAGCGGCTCGGCGAGCCGGGCGAGGCCGATGCCGTTGGTCGTGATCGCGATGTCGAGCGGCTCGCCGTCGGGGGTGCGCAGGGCCGCGAGCCGGGCGACGATCTCGACGATGTCGGGACGCAGCAGCGGCTCGCCCCCGGTGAGGCGCACCTCGGTGATGCCGGCAGTCACCCCGACGCGGACGATGCGCATGAGCTCCACCGGGGTGAGCAGGGTGTCGCGCGGCAGCCACGGGACTCCCTCGGCGGGCATGCAGTACGTGCAGCGCAGGTTGCAGTGGTCGGTGAGCGAGATGCGCAGGTCGCGGTGCACGCGGCCGTGGCCGTCGACGAGGCTCACGTGGCGCTCGCGTCCAGGTTGGACCAGACGGCACGGCCATCGGCCTCGATCTGGTGCTTCCAGATCGGCAGCTCCGCCTTGGTGGCGCCGACGACGGCCTGGATCAGCTCGAAGCCGAGGCGGCGGTGGCCGGAGGCGACCGCGACGGCGAACGCGAGGTCGCCGACCTCGAGGCGGCCGACCCGGTGCACCACCGCCACCCGGGCCGAGCCGGACGGGTCGAGCAACTCGCACTGGCGCCCCGCGATCTCGCCGATCATCCGGTCGGCGTCCGGGTGCCCGGAGTAGTCGATCGCGACGACCTCACCCTCCGCCTCCGGGTCGTGGTCGCGGATCTGGCCGAGGAAGACGCAGACGGCGCCGGCGTCCCCGCCGTTGACGGCGCTGACCAGCTCGTCCCGGTCGATCACGGCGTCGCTCACGCGTGACAGCACCACGGGCATCAGTGGTCTCCTCCGTCGAGTTGGTCGAGCAGATGGGGTAGCAGCGGCAGCAGCACCTCGAGCGACTCGGTCACCGCGCTCGGCTTGCCGGGCAGGTTGGCGACGACGCTGCGTCCCGCCACGCCGACGATCCCGCGGGTCAAGGCCGCGTGCGGCGAGGCCTGCAGGCCCCGCAGGAGCAACAGCTGAGCGACGCCCGGAAGTTCCCGCTCGATCACCCGGCGGGTGCCCTCCGGCGTCCGGTCGCGCGGGCCCACGCCGGTGCCTCCGGAGGTGACGATCAGCCGATCCCCCGCGGCGAGCCCGGCGCGTAGGGCGGCCTCGACGGGCTCCTCGCCGTCGGCGACGATCACGGTCGTGACGGCGTACCCGGCGTCCTCCAGGGCGCGCCGTGCGGAGGGACCCGACAGGTCATCGCGGACGCCGGCGGCGCTGCGGTCGGACACCGTGATCACCCGGGCGGACGTCCGCCGGGTCGCGGCGGGAGTCTCGGGGGCGGCGGGTGGGGTCGTCACCGGACCACCGTACCCCGGCCGATCAGGGCGATCACTCCCCCGACCGGGCGGCCGGGAGGCGCTCAGCCCCGGTCGAGGACGATGCCGGTGTCCAGGCTCACCGCCGGCAGGTCGAACCACCGCAGCGCCTCGCTGTCACCGCTGAGGCGTCCCTGCTCGCCCTCCTCACCGGTCGGGGTTGCCGCGGCGAAGATCCGGGCCGCCTCGTCGAGGTACCCCGGCAACGCCTCGATCCCGATCCGGCGGTGGTGGTGCGGATAGCTCATCCGGCCCCCGGCGTACTCGATGTCGGCCAGCCGCATGGGGGGCTCCACCGGTCCCCGCTCGTGCCGCCACAAGCCCGTGTTCGGGTCGAAGCGGTAGTCGGGGAGCAGCTTCCAGCCCTCGCGGGCGACCATCCGCACCGCCTCCACGATGTAGTCGGCCACCCGGTCGTCGATGAAGTAGTTGAAGTTGACCCGCACCCACCCGGGCTTGATGCCCTCGCAGCCGGTGACGATCTGCCGCTCGAGGGCGTGCGACCGGTCGAGGTCGATGCCCAGCAGCCGGTGGCCGTAGGGGCCGGCGCAGGAGCAGCCGCCCCGGGTCTGGATGCCGAACAGGTCGTTGAGCAGGGCGACGACGAAGTTGTGGTGCAGGCGCAGGCCGCTCGGCGTGCGGATGGTGAAGCTGACGATGGACAGCCGCTGCGCGTCGAGGTTGCCGAGGATCTCGATGCGTGGTTCCTGCAGCCACGACCGCACGGCCCGGCCCAGCAGCTCGTTCTCCCGGCGTTCGATGAGCTCCGTGCCGACGGCCTGCTTGAGCTGGAACACCAGTCCGGCGCGGATGGACTCGACGATGGCCGGCGTGCCGCCCTCCTCGCGGTGCGCCGGGTCGGACAGGTAGATGTGCTCGTCGGCGTTCACGTACATCACGGTGCCCCCGCCGGGGCTGTCGGGCACCCGGTTGGTGAGCAGGTCACGCCGCACCACGAGCACGCCCGGCGTCCCGGGGCCGCCGATGAACTTGTGCGGTGACACGAACACCGCGTCCTTGTACGCGGCGGCGTCCACACCCTCGGGCGGGGTCATCTCGATGTCGACATAGGGGGCGCAGGCGGCGTAGTCCCACAGCGAGAGGGCGCCATACTCGTGCAGCAGGGCGGCGATGCCGCGGGTGTCGCTCCTGATCCCGG
>JAJYQH010000272.1 GCA_021794705.1 Actinomycetes bacterium
CCAGCGCCCGGCGAGCCGCGGGCTGGCGCGGGTCGAACTTGTGCGGGATCCGCAGCCGGCCGACCGGGGCGACCGGCACCGGGAACGCGTCGAGGGTGAGGCGGACGAAGTCGCGCGCCTCGGTGACGACGAAGGGGTGGGGGTCGCGGCCGTTGCCGAGGTCGAGCACGGCCGCCCAGCCGCGGTGCCTGCCCGCTGGCACGTGCACGATGTCGCCGGGCTCCAGCCGGGTCACGGCGTCGAACGCCTCGGCGCGGCGGTCGGCCTTCCGCAGCCGGGCCATCTCCGCCTCGAGCTGGTTGGCCTCCTCGCGCATCCTCGCGTACTCGGCGAAGTCGCCGAGCTCGCAGGTGGCGGCGTCCAGGTACTGCCGGATCGCATCGGTGTTGCGGTCGACCGTGCGGGCCAGCCCCACCACCGACCGGTCGGTCTGGAACTGGGCGAAGCTCTGCTCGAGCAGCCGTCGGGCCTGGTGGCGTCCGACCCGGGACACCATGTTGACGGCCATGTTGTAGGTGGGCGCGAACGACGAGCGGAGCGGGTAGGTGCGTCGGGACGCCAGCCCGGCGACCGCCCGGGGGTCCATCCCCGGCTGCCACACGACGACGGCGTGACCCTCGACGTCGATGCCGCGCCGGCCCGCCCGGCCGGTCAGCTGGGTGTACTCACCGGGGGTGATGTCGGCGTGAGTCTCGCCGTTGTACTTGACGAGCTTCTCGAGGACGACCGTCCGCGCGGGCATGTTGATGCCCAGGGCCAGCGTCTCGGTGGCGAACACGACCTTGAGCAGGCCGGAAGCGAAGGTCTCCTCGATCGCGGCCTTGCACGCGGGCAGCACCCCCGCGTGATGCGCCGCCACCCCCCGCCCGAGGGCGTCGAGGAACCGGTCCAGGTCGAGGGCGTCGTGGTCGGCCGGGCTCAGCCCGCCGAGGTGGCGCGCGGCGATCTCGAGGATCTTCGCCTGTTCGGCGCGCGAGGTGAGCCGCACCCGCGATCCCATCACCTGCCCGACCGCGCCGTCGCAGCCCTGCCGGGAGAAGACGAACACGATGACCGGCAGCAGCCGGGCGCGCTCCAGTTGGTCGATCATCTGGGCGCGGCTGGCCGGGCGGGTGCCCAGCTCGTTGCCGGCGCGCTCCTGGTGGGTGCGGGAGGACGCTCCCCCGTAGCGTCCGCTGCCATAGGCCACGGTCCGCTTACCCTTGCCCGACGCCCCTCTCGGACGCCGGGAGCTGTCCCGCACCAGCCGAGACTCCTGGGTCGCCAGCCGGACGAGTTTCGGGTTGACCGGGGGCGGGGTGTCGGACGGGAGGGCCCGGGCGGTGGGTGCCTCCCCGGCGAACAGGTCGACGAGGTCGCGGCCCACCAGCACGTGCTGGAACAGCGGCACCGGCCGTCGCTCCGACACGACGACGGTGACGTCGCCGCGCACCTCGTTGAGCCATTCGCCGAACTCCTCGGCGTTGCTCACGGTGGCGGACAGGCAGACGAGCTGGACGTCGGGTGCGAGGCCGATGATGACCTCCTCCCACACGGCCCCCCGGAAGCGGTCGGCGAGGTAGTGCACCTCGTCCATGACCACGTAGCCGAGGTTGGTGAGGGTGGGCGACCCGGCGTAGATCATGTTGCGCAGCACCTCGGTGGTCATCACCACGATCTGGGCGTCGCCGTTGACCGAGTTGTCGCCGGTGAGCAGGCCGACCCGGTCGGCACCGTAGCGCTCGACCAGGTCGTGGTACTTCTGATTGGAGAGCGCCTTGATCGGAGTGGTGTAGAAGCACTTGCGGGCGCTGCGCACCGCCGACCACACGGCGTATTCCCCCACCACCGTCTTGCCCGCGCCCGTGGGCGCCGCGACCAGCACCCCGTGGCCGGCGGCGACCTCCTCACACGCCTCGATCTGGTACGAGTCGAGGGGGAAGGAGTAGCCGGCCGCGAACTCGACCGGGAAGTCGGCCGCCGGCGTCCGCACGGGCGGCGGTTCGTGGGGATCCGGGGTGGCGGCGGAGGTCGTGTGATCGTCCATCACTGGCGAGCCTAGCCGCCTCGGGGGAGATCAGGCTCGCGGCTCGTCCCGCCCCTCGCGGGTCGGCTCGCCGTCGGCGGCGGGCGGCTCGAGGTCGTCCTTCTTCCGAGCGTCGCCCAGCCCGCGGGTCTCTTCCTTGAACTCGCGGATCGCCCTGCCGGTTCCCTTGCCGATCCCGGCGAGCCGGGTTCCCCCGAAGAGAAGCACCACGACGACGAGCAGGATGACCCATTCCATTCCGCCGGGAAGTCCGATGAGGGCATGCATGGTGGGGCTCGCTTCCGTGTCGAGGGCGGCCACGAGGCGGCTGCCCTGGACGCGTCATTCTATCGAGGGCCCGGTTCCGTCCCGCCGTCCGGGCCCCGATCACCGTCGAGGACCAGGAGACTCCCCGGGAGACACCGGACGTTCAACGGGACGGCCCCGAGGTCCTCCCCGTCGGCCATGCCGAACAGCCCGTCCCCGTCGATGCGCACCTCGTTCGCCGTGCGGAGTTCGACGGCGGGGTCCTTCACGAACCCGCCGGTGTAGGTCGTGGGCAGCAGCCGGAGCAGGGTCGCCCGGCTCACCGGGTGGATGATCGTCACGTCCAGGCGGCCGTCGTCGACCCGGGCCTCGGGGCAGATCCGCATGCCGCCGCCGAACACGCCGGCGTTGCCGACGGCGACGAGCATCGCGTGCAGGTCC
>JAJYQH010000242.1 GCA_021794705.1 Actinomycetes bacterium
CGACAGGGGGCAGGTGCCCCTGAGATGGGGGGCGTGTCCGCTGCGCCTCGCCTGGCCGCCGGCCATGGCGCTCGGACGCCACGTCCTCACCCGGTCGAACCCGCTCGGACGCCGCCTGGTCGCTCGCCTGCGCACCCACGGCAGCCCGATGCTGCGGGTGAAGCGCAACGATCTGGCGGCCCGGGGAGTCGTCCGGATCGCAGCCCGGGTCGTCGGGGTCCGCGCCGGTCGCCCACTGCTGGCGGACGGGCGGGTCCTCGATCCCCGGACGGTGATCTGGGCGACCGGCTTCGAGCAGCGCTTCGACTGGATCGACCTGCCGTCGGTCCCCGCTCGCGGCTGGCCGCGAGAAGTCCGTGGAGTGGCCGCCGACGTGCCCGGCCTCTACTTCTGCGGGCTCGCCTTCCAGTACTCGCTCGCCTCGGGCGACCTCGCGGGCGTGGGGGACGACGCCCGGTACCTGGCCCGGCGGATCGCCGCCCAGCGGACCCGGGAGCGGACTCACCGCGATCCGGCGAGGGGCGGGACCCCGGCGTAGCGTGGAAGGCGGAGGCACCGGGTCTGCCTCCGTCGTCACGGGGGTAGTGACATGGACGTCGTCAGCGGTCGGTTCAGCGGCCGAACCATCATCGTCACGGGTGCCGGATCGGGCATCGGCAAGGCCACGGCGGTGCGTCTCGCGCGGGAGGGCGCCACGGTGGTCGCCGCCGATCTGGTGGAGCCCCGCCTCGATCAGCTGGTGCTCGAGAATCCCGACCTCGACCTGCGCCCGGTGGTCGCCGACGTGGCGACCGACGACGGCGTGCGCGCCATCCTCAACGCCGCCGAGTTCCGGGTCGACGGGCTCGCCAACGTCGCGGGCATCATGGACGCCTTCCTGCCCCCGGCGGAGATCGACGACGCCACCTGGGACCGCGTGTTCGCGGTCAACGTCCGGGGGGTGATGCGCCTCGTCCGGGCGGTTCTCCCGCTGATGCTCGACGCGGGCGGGGGAGCGATCGTCAACGTGAGCTCCGAGGCGGCGCTGCGCGCGTCGGCGTCCGGCGTCGCCTACACGGCCTCGAAGCACGCGCTCAACGGGCTCACCAAGAGCATCGCCGTGTTCTACAAGGACAAGGGCATCCGGGCGAACGCGGTGCTGCCCGGCCCGGTGGCGACGAACATCGAGGCGCCGTTCCGCTCGGAGTTCGCCGCGCGCGTGCTCGGACCGATCATGCAGGCGACCCTTCCGCGCACGGCGGAGGCCGACGAGGTGGCGGCCGCCATCACCTGGCTGCTGAGTGACGACTCGAGCAACGTCAACGGGGCCATGGTGACGTGCGACGGCGGCTGGTCGGCGATCTGACCCCGCGTCACCGGCGCCCCCGGCGGCGCCCCACGGCCTTCCGTGCCTCCCCGAGCGCGACCATCAGCACCGGGAGCACCGCCAGAAACGCCCAGTCGCCCACCCGGAGCGGTGCCGTCCCGAAGACGTGCTGCAGCGGGCCGAGGTAGCTCAGCAGGCCGAGCAGCAGCACCTCGACGACGATGCCGAGCACGACCCGCCTGTTGCCGAGCAGCCCGACCCGCACGACCGACGCGCGCGTCGTGCGGCAGTTCAGCACGGCCCCGATCTGGGAGAAGATGATCGCGCCCAGCGTCATCGTGGTGGCCCGCTGGTAGAGCCCCCCGGACGCCGCCAGCGCTGCGGTCGGCCAGCCGTTGAGCAGGTTGACGACGAAGTAGCCCGCCAGCCCGAACAGGGCCTCGAGCAGCCCGTACCAGGCGAAGGCCAGGGCCAGCACGTGCCGGTTCATCAGCCGCGCCGCCCGGCTGCGCGGTGCCCGGTCCATCACATCGCCCTCGGGCGGCTCGGTGCCCAGGCCGAGGGCGGGCAGCAGGTCGGTGCCCAGGTCGATGGTGAGGATCTGCATCACCGTGAGCGGCAACGGGATGAGGCCGCCGGACACGAGGAACGCCGTCGCCGGGGCGGCCTCGGCGACGTTGCTCGTGAGGATGTAGATGAGGAACCGCCGGATGTTGTCGTAGACGCCCCGTCCCTCGCGGATCGCCTCGACGATGGAGGCGAAGTGGTCGTCGGTGAGGATCATGTCCGCGGCCTCCTTGGACACGTCCGTGCCGGCCCGGCCCATGGCGATGCCGATGTCGGCCTTCTTGAGGGCGGGTGCGTCGTTCACCCCGTCGCCGGTGACGGCGACGATGTCGCCGAGGCGCTGCAGGGCGGCGACCACCCGGTACTTCTGCTCGGGCGCCACCCGGGCGAAGATCGCCTCGGTGTGCAGGGCGGCCGCGAGCTCCCGGTCGGACATCGCCTCCAGGTCCGAGCCCGAGATCACCCGCGCGTCGTCGCCCCGCACGATGCCGATGCTGCGGGCGATCGCCTCGGCCGTCAGGCCGTAGTCACCGGTCATCATGATGACCCGGATGTGCGCGCGGTGACAGGTGGCCACCGCCTCCGTGACGCCCTCGCGGGGCGGGTCCTCCATGGCCACCAGCCCGAGGAAGGTGAGCCCGCCCTCGACGGCCGCGACCGTGTAGCCCGCCGGTGCGGTGGCGTCCTCGAGGGTGCGCCGGGCCACCGCGAGCACCCGCAGCCCCTGCCGGGCGAGACCGTCGGTGGCCGCGGTGATCTCGGACACGTCGGTGTCGCTCAGGGCCGTGTCGACGCCGCCCCGGGAGATCCGGGTGCACAGCCGGGTCACCTGCTG
>JAJYQH010000065.1 GCA_021794705.1 Actinomycetes bacterium
GCTGTGCAGGTAGCGCACGGAGTGGACGCCGAGCTGCACCTCCTCGCTGATCTCCCGCAGCACCGCCGCCTCGGCCGACTCGCCGGCCTCGACGAACCCGGCGAGCACCGAACACCGGCCCTGCGGCCAGGTGACCTGGTGGGCCAGCAGCAACCGGTCGGCCGAATCGCGCACCGCGACGATCACCGCGGGGTCGGTGCGGGGGAAGTTCTCGTGGCCCGCGTCGCACCGGCGCGTGCCTCCGCCGGGCACCCACTCGGTGGGCCGGTGGCACTTCTCGCACAGGGGCCGGCCCTCGTGCCAGGTGAGCATCGCCACCGCCGTCTCGGCGACCTGACGCTCACCCGCGCTGAGCCCGGCGTCGCGGAGGGTTGCGGTCTCTGCGGAGACCCGGCCCCGTCGGGCGAACCAGGCACCCTCGGGAACGCGGCCGACGAGCAGGTGGGTCTGCGGGTCGAAGGCTTCCTCCTCCCCCGCCAGGTGAACGCCCTCGGCGTCCCGAGTCACCGGGAACGCGCCCGACTCGTCGACGACCAGCACCCGGGCCGAGGTCCACAGGGTGCGCAACAGGGGGAGGTCGCCCCGGGCCTCGGTCACCCGGTCGAGCACGGGCTGCGGCCAGTGGACGCCGCTCATCACCGGTGGGGATTGGGTCACCTCGCCACCCTACCCAGCGAACCCGAGAGGGCCGTGAGCAGTTCGTCGGGCCCGAGCAACCCGGGGCGTTCCACCCGCCCCGTCCGGACGTGGACGAACTGGGCGTCGACCTGGTGCGGTGGGACGCCGGCGAGCTGCGACCAGGCGATCCGGTAGATCGACAGCTGCAGGGGGTCGGCCGGCGCCGAGGAGGTCTTCCAGTCGACGACGAGGTAGTGGTCGGGCTCGGCCTCGCGGTAGACGGCGTCGATGCGTCCGCGGACCAGCATGGGTCCGAGGGTGAGGACGAACGGCTGCTCGACCCGCAGCGGCACCCGGTCGGCGAACGGCGACGAGAGGAAGGCCGCCACCAGCCGGTCGAGCCGGGTGTCGCCGACGCCGTCGTCCTCCTCGACCCAATCGGCCGGGTCGGTGAGCATCGCGGCGGCGGCGAAGCGGCGCTCGACCCATTCGTGGAAGCGGGTGCCGAGGCTGGTCTGGGGGGACACCGGCCGCGGCATCGGCCGCAACCGGCTGGTGGCGAAGGTCGTGGGGTCGCGGATGGCGGCCATGAGCGCGGAGGCCGACAACGCCCGGGGCATCGGCACCTCGATCTCGGCGGCGTCGTCGTCGAGCGCCTGGCCCTCGAGGGCCGCCAGGTCGGCGTCCCACTGGGCCACGAGCGCCTCGAGGTCGAGGGGCAGCGGGTCGGGATCGGGTTGCTGGTAGCTGCCGGTGACGCGGGCCCGTCGGCGGGCGCCCTCGACGGCGTCCGCGGTCTCCTGCAGGCGCAGCCGGCGCTCGCGCTCGGGGGCCGGTGGCCAGTCGACGGCGGACGCCGCGGTGTAGACGGGGTTCTCGTCGGCCGGTGGCTCGGCCACGGCGTGCACCAACCCCTGCCGGTCGGCCTCCTCGAGGATGAGTTGCAGGTAGTGCGAGGGCCGGCGCGGGCGCACGACATCTGGACGCCAGTAGTGGCCGGTGCCGATGAGCCGCCGTCGGGCCCGGGTGATGGCGACATAGGCGAGCCTGTTCTCGCTGCGCCGCTCGGCCTCCTTGAGCTCGTCGGCGTACTGCTTGAACGCGTCGTTGCTCACCTCGCCGAGCTGGGGCACGGCCTCGGCGTCGCCGCGCAGCGGGGCGGGCACCACCGCCGAGTTCTTGAGCCAGTTACCGCTCACCCGGTCGGACGGGAACACGCCCTCGACGAGGGACGGGAGATACACGATGTCCCATTCGAGGCCCTTCGCTCGGTGCACCGTGAGCAGCTTCACCGAGTCGTCCTCGCTGGGTACCGCCTGGTCGAGTCCGGCGCCGTAGTCGAGCTCGGCATCGAGCCACGCGAGCAGTCCGCCGAGCGAGTCGTCGCCGTCGACGTCGCTGTAGGTCGCGACGGCGTCGAGGAAGGTGGCGAGCTGGGCACGCCGCTCGGTGCGGACGAACTGGGTGTCCGCGGCCAGCTCGATGTCGAGCCCGAGGGTGCTCACGACGCGGCGGGTGAGATCGAGCACCGACTCGCCGGCGTGGGTGCGCAGCCGCCGCAACTCCGTCCCGAACGCCTCGAGCCGCTCCGCGGCCTCCTCCGAGAGGGGGATGTCGCCCGGGTCGTCGACGGCGTCGAGAAGGCAGGCGATGTCGGCCTCGTCGACCTCGTCGAGCAGGCCGAGCAGTTCCGTGTGGAGGTCGCCCGAGGACGGGTCGCGCCGGCGGTCGCCGGCCAGCTCGACGGCCCGGCGTCCGAGCAGGGTGAGGTCTCGGGGGCCGATCCGCCACCGCGGCCCGCTGAGCAGGCGCACGACCGACGGGTTGGCCGTGACGTCGTCGACCAGCCGCAGCGTGTCGACGACGTCGGCGATCTCGGGGAGCCGAAGCAGGCCCCCGAGGCCGACGATCTCGACGGGCACCTCGCGATCGACCAGGTGGGCGTGCACGGTGGCGATGTCGGCGTTGCGCCGGGCGAGCACCGCGATGTCGCGCCACCGGGGGGCCCGGCCGCTGCGGTGGTCGTCGACGATGCGGTCGGCGACCCAGTCGACCTCCTCGCTCCAGCTCTCGAAGGTCGCCCAGTGCAC
>JAJYQH010000328.1 GCA_021794705.1 Actinomycetes bacterium
CGCCCCGCCGGCGCGCGGGGCGCCCGGCCAAGAACGACGTGCGGCCGAGCCGGCCCGACCGTCGGCACGTGGGGCGCCCGAGCAACACCGAGCTCAGTCGCGAGTTCGGCACCGGCAGCCTGTCGGTCATCCCCGACGGTCCGGTCGGCGCCGACGGGCTCACCGCCCGTCAGCGGCTGATCCTCGACGTCATCCGGCAGAGCGTCGAAGCTCGCGGCTACCCGCCGAGCATCCGCGAGATGGCCGAGGCCGTGGGGCTTGCGAGTTCTTCGAGCGTGGCCCATCAACTCAAGGTGCTTGAGGCGAAGGGATTCCTCCGTCGCGATCCGAACCGCCCACGGGCCCTCGAGGTGGTCCTCCCCGCACTCACCGCGTCGGCTCCGTCGGCCCGTCGGGCCGTCCCCGAGCCCGAGGCGCTCGTCGACCCCACCGACTCGGGCGACTCCGTCGCCAAGGGCGTCACCGTGCCCCTGGTCGGCCGCATCGCCGCCGGCGGCCCGATCCTCGCCGAGGAGCAGGTCGAAGACGTCTTCGCACTCCCCCGGCAACTGGTCGGCGAGGGCACGCTGTTCATGCTCGAGGTTCGAGGCGACTCGATGATCGACGCCGCCATCTGCGACGGCGACTGGGTCGTGGTGCGCCAGCAGCCCACAGCCGACAACGGCGACATCGTCGCCGCACTTCTCGACACCGAGGCGACCGTCAAGACCTTCAAGCGCACCGGCGACCAGGTGTGGCTGCTGCCGCACAACCCCGCCTACGACCCCATCGACGGGCGTGAGGCGTCCATCCTCGGCAAGGTGGTCGCGGTGATGCGGCGGGTGTGACCCGTGCTGCTCCACGTGCGGGTGCGCCCCGCGGCACACCGCACGCGGGTCGGCGGTCGCTACCCGGGTGACGCCCAACGAGGGGATTGCCTCCTCGTCGCCGTCACCGCGCGGGCTGTCGAGGGGCAGGCGAACGAGGCGGTGGTCGTCGCGCTCGCCGAGGCACTCTCGCTCTCCCCCCGCGAGGTGCGCCTCGTGCGCGGTCACACGTCACGCACCAAGGTCGTCGAAGTCCCCGACGACTGCGCGCCCCGGGTCGACCGGTTGCTCGACGCCGGTTAGCGGTGCGCTCGGCCCCGACCCCAGCCCGTCACGCGGAGGCGGATCCCGCGGAGCCGGACCCCACCGGGTCGACGGCGGCCAGTCGGCGCAGCGCCTGGATCGCCACCTCGTGGTCACGGGTCAGCCACATGTCGGGCATCGACGCCCGCAGGAACGACCCGTACCGGGCCGTCAGCAGCCGGGGGTCGAGCACAGCAACCATCCCGCGATCGTCGCTACGGCGGATGAGGCGTCCCGACCCCTGCGCCATGAGAAGCCCCGCGTGCGTGGCGGCCACCGACATGAACCCGTTGCCCCCCGCCTCGGTCACCGCCCGCTGCCGCGCCTGCAGCAGCGGCTCGTCGGGGCGCGGGAACGGAATCTTGTCGATGACGACCAGCCGACAGGTGTCGCCGGGGACGTCGATCCCCTGCCACAGCGAGATGGTGCCGAACAGGCTGGTCGCGGGCTCGGCGATGAACCGGCGGGTGAGCTCGGACAGTTGCGCGTCACCCTGGCACAGCACCACCGACCCGGGTATGGCGGCGCGGACGTGACGCGCCGCGGTCTCGGCGGAGCGCTGCGAGGCGAACAGCCCGAGGGTCCGTCCCCCGGCCGCCCACACGAGCTCGGCCAGGCAGGCGAGCGCCTCCTCGGTGATGCCGTCGCGCCGGGGGTTGGGCAGGTGCGAGGCGACGTAGACGATGCCCTGGCGGGGGTAGTCGAACGGTGAACCGACGTCGAGAGCGCGCCACGGCTGCCGGTCGTCGTCGGCCGCGTCGGCTTCCTGCTCGGTGGCACGCACCTCGGGGTCGACCCGGTCGCGCGGCCACAGGCCCATCGTGGTGGCGACCTGGGAGAAGTCTCCCCCGATCTTGAGCGTCGCCGAGGTCATGACCACCGGCGTCCGCGACAGCACCGACGCGTGCATCAGTCCGGCCACCGACAGCGGCCCGACGATGAGCTGCCGGCCGAAGCGCTCCCGCTCGCTCACCCAGACGACGTCCTCCCGGTCGAGCCCGGCCATGCGCTCCGCGATGTCGAAGACCTCCTTCACCGCCGCGGCCGCCTGGGTGCGGTCGGCGTCGGCGTCCTTGCCCGACGTGAGGCCGGAGACGACGGTGCGGGCGGCCGCACGCACCCTCCGCAGGGCCGGCAGCACCGGGCTCTCGGGGTCGCGGATCTGCTCGAGCGGGGCGTCCGCGATGGCCGCCTCGAGGTCCTCCCCCGCGTCGAGCAGTTCGAGGGCGGTCTCGTCGGCGACCCACGGCATCGCCCGGTGGGCCACCCGCTCGATCATCTGGGGACTGAGTTCGGCGCTCGCCGCACCGGTCACCCGCCCCACCAGCTCGTGAGCCTCGTCGATGACGAGCAGGTCGTAGTCGGGCAGGGCGGTGCCCCCGTGCATGGCGTCGATGGCCAGCAGGGCGTGGTTGGTGACAACGAGATCGGCCCGCCGGGCGCGGTCGCGGGACTCCTCGACCAGGCACTCCGGACCGAAGGGGCAGCGGGTGACGCCGAGACACTCCCTGGTGGGGACCGAAACCTGCGCCCACGCCCGACCGGAGTGAGCCGGCGCCTCGTCACGGTCGGCGAGTCCACCGCTGGACGCCTGCTCC
>JAJYQH010000119.1 GCA_021794705.1 Actinomycetes bacterium
GTTACCCGACAGCACCGAGCACACGGTCAGGTCGCCTTCGGCCACCGCGGCGCTCACCTGGGGGATGAGGGGGCCGGAGTTGCCGATACAGGTGGTGCAGCCATAGCCCACGAGGTTGAACCCGAGACGGTCCAGGTAGGGCGTGAGGCCGGCCCGATCGAGGTAGTCGGTGACGACCCGTGACCCGGGCGCAAGCGAGGTCTTCACCCAGGGCTTGGTCGACAGCCCGCACTCGACGGCCCGCTTGGCGAGAAGCCCGGCACCGACCATGACCGACGGGTTGGACGTGTTGGTGCACGAGGTGATGGCGGCGATGACGACGTGGCCGTTGTCGACCTCGGTCGTCGTGCCGTCCTCGAGCGAGATCGCCACCCGGCGGTGCGGCCAGCTGTGGTCCGTGCCGCAGCCGCACGCCTCGCGTGGAGCGTCGCCGGGGGAGCCGTGATCGATCGCCAGCGGATCGCTGGCCGGGAACGACTCGGCGGAAGCTTCGTCCAGGCCGGCCCCAACCGTCTCCGCGCCGGTCTCGTCGGCGAGCAGGGCGGCGATTGCGTGGCGGGCGGTGCGCAGCGGGATCCGGTCGTGCGGCCGCTTGGGACCGGCGATCGACGGTTCGACGCTCGACAGGTCGAGCTCGACGACCCGGGAGTACGACAGCTCGTGGTCCGGCTCGTGCCAGAGGCCCTGGCCCTTGGCGTACGCCTCCACCAGACGGACCTGGTGCGGCGAGCGCCCGGTCAGGCGCAGGTAGTCGAGCGTCACGTCGTCGATCGGGAAGATGGCGCAGGTCGAGCCGTACTCGGGGCTCATGTTGCCGATGGTGGCCCGGTTGGCCAGCGGAACGTTCGCCACCCCCGGCCCGAAGAGCTCCACGAACTTGCCCACCACCCCGGTCCGACGCAGCAGCTCTGCGATCGTCAGCACGAGGTCGGTGGCAGTGGTGCCGGCCGGCAGTCCGCCGACGAGCTTGAGCCCAAGCACCTCGGGGATCAGCATGCTCATCGGCTGGCCGAGCATCGCCGCCTCGGCCTCGATCCCTCCCACCCCCCAGCCGAGCACGCCGAGCCCGTTGACCATGGGCGTGTGGGAGTCGGTGCCGACCAGGGTGTCGGGGTACGCCAGCGGGCCGTTCGGTCCGACGCGGGTGAACACGACCCGCGACAGGTACTCCAGGTTGACCTGGTGGCAGATGCCGGTGTCTGGGGGCACGACGCTGAAGTCATCGAACGCGCTCTGGGCCCAGCGCAGCAGCTGGTAGCGCTCCTGGTTGCGTTCGAACTCGAGTGAGGCGTTGACCCCGAAGGCGTCGGGACGGCCGAACACCTCGGCGATCACGGAGTGGTCGATGACCAGTTCGGTGGGGATGAGCGGGTTGATCCGTGCCGGCGTCCCTCCGAGCTCGCCGATCGCGTCTCGCGTCGCGACCAGGTCCACCACGCAGGGCACCCCGGTGAAGTCCTGCATCAGCACCCGGGCGGGGGTGAACGCCACCTCACCGGCCGGGACTGCATCAGCTCGCCAGGTGACCAGGGCGTCGATCTGTGCCGCGGTCACCAGCCGACCGTCCTCGTTTCGGAGCAGGTTCTCGAGCAGCACCTTGAGGCTGTAGGGGAACCGCTCGATGCCGTCGATGCGCTCCAGGCGCTCGATCTGGTACGCGGTGCCGTCGACAGTGATCCGGTCCCGGGTGCCGAAGCTGTTCGTTCCCATGCTCCTCTCCTTCCCCTGGCAAGCCCGTGGCGTTGCTCAACCTACGCCGGTCTGGCGCTGCCGACAGCAGCATCGAGGACCGACCACGGACCGCAGGGCCTCACCATGGAGACGGAAGGCGGCCCCATCGCCTCGGGTCGAGGTGAACGGCCCAGAAGCTCGCCTTATCGGCGGCCCTCGGCGTGTCCGGGCACCCCGAGGGTGTGCAACGCGACGGTGGAATGCGCGTAGGCGCCGCCGGCGCGCATCTCGGCCGCGACCCAGATCGCCTCCATGATCTCCTCATCGCTCGCCCCCTTGCGGCGCGCCAACTGTGAGTGACCGGCGATGCAGTACGGGCACTGCGTCGTGTGGGCGACGGCGACGGCGATCAGCTGCTTGGTCTTCTCCGGCAGGGCGCCAGGGCTGAACACCGCCCGGCTGAACGTTTCGAAGGCGTCGTGGATCTCGGGTGCGAGCTCCTTGCGCCGCCGCCCGATCTCCGCGGTCCCGGGCGGGTACACCGACTCGTTGCGTCCGTTGATCTCTGGCATCGCTGTCCGTCTCCTCGCTCTTGTGATCGATGTTGTTGGGTGCCCGGACCGGCGAGCACCGCACGTTCGCTCCGGATGCACAACGACGACCCACGCCGGGCATGAGCACGGCGGCGGGGTGGCGACCTCATGCGTGGTCCTCGCTGTAGATCACCTCGTCGGCGACTCCGAGGGAACCGAGCATGGCCCGGGTCGTGATCACCAGGTCCCCTGGCCCGGCGACGTAGTAGGTGATCTGGCGCATCGCATGCGCTGATGCCTCGAACACCTCGGCGAGCATGTCGGCGTCGATGCGCCGGTGGTAGCGCGCCGAGCGATCGTGCGGGCTGCGGGTGTAGGTGCGGACAAGCCTGAACCACGGCAAGCGTCGGTCCAGCTCCTCGAGCTCCTCTCCGAGCAACGCCGTCGTGCGGTCCCGACTGGAGCAGAGCAGGGTCATGGGGACCTCGAGCCGG
>JAJYQH010000072.1 GCA_021794705.1 Actinomycetes bacterium
CGGATGGGCGGCGCCGACTGGAACAAGCGCAAGAGCCGCGCCCGCAAGGCGGTCCGCGAGATCGCCGGCGAGTTGATCAAGCTCTACGCCGCGCGCCAGGCGAGCCGGGGCCACGCCTTCGGCCCCGACACCCCCTGGCAGCGGGAGCTCGAGGACGCGTTCGCCTACGTCGAGACGCCCGACCAGCTCGTCTGCATCGACGAGGTGAAGCGCGACATGGAGCGGGTCATGCCGATGGACCGGCTGATCTGCGGCGACGTCGGCTACGGCAAGACCGAGATCGCCGTGCGCGCCGCGTTCAAGGCGGTGCAGGACGGCAAGCAGGTGGCCGTGCTCGTCCCGACGACCCTGCTCGTCACCCAGCACGCCCAGACCTTCGCCGACCGCTACGCCGGCTTCCCCGTGCACGTCGCCCAGCTCTCCCGGTTCCAGTCGGACGCCGAGGCCCGTGCGGTCCGCGAGGGGTTGGCGTCCGGCAAGGTCGACGTCGTCGTGGGCACGCACCGGCTGTTCGCCGGCGATGTGCACTTCAAGGACCTCGGCCTGGTGATCATCGACGAGGAGCAGCGCTTCGGCGTGGAGCACAAGGAGGAGCTCAAGAAGCTGCGTCTCAACGTCGACGTGCTCGCGATGAGCGCCACCCCGATCCCCCGGACGCTGGAGATGGCGATCACCGGCATCCGGGAGATGTCGGTGATCCAGACCCCGCCCGAGGAGCGCCACCCGGTGCTCACCTTCGCCGGCCCGTTCGACGAGGGGCAGGTCGTCGCGGCCGTGCGCCGGGAGCTGGCCCGGGAGGGTCAGGTCTTCTACGTGCACAACAAGGTGCAGACGATCGAGAAGACCGCCCGCCGGCTCCGCGAACTCGTCCCCGAGGCCCGCGTCGTCACCGCCCACGGGCAGATGAACGAGCACCAACTGGCCCAGGTGATGGAGGACTTCTGGCAGCGCCGGGCCGACGTGCTCGTCTCGACCACCATCGTCGAGTCCGGCCTCGACATCTCCAGCGCGAACACCCTCATCATCGAGCGGGCCGACCAGCTGGGCCTGTCGCAGCTGCACCAGCTCCGCGGACGGGTCGGCCGCGGGCGCGAGCGCGGTTACGCCTACTTCTTCTATCCCACGGAGAAGCCGCTCACCGAGACCGCGCACGACCGGCTCGCGACGATGGCCGCGCACACCGACCTCGGCTCCGGCATGGCGATCGCCATGAAGGACCTCGAGATCCGCGGCGCCGGCAACCTGCTCGGCGGCGAGCAGTCGGGTCACATCGCCGACGTCGGCTTCGACCTCTACGTGCGCCTCGTGAGCGAGGCGGTCACCGACTTCCGCGGCGAAGAGGAGGAGCAGGAGCCGGAGATGCGGATCGAGTTGCCGGTCGACGCCAGCCTGCCGGGGGAGTACGTCGAGTCGGAGCGGCTGCGCCTGGAGATGTACAAGCGGCTCGCCGAGGTGCGCACGGACGCCGACATCGACGACCTCGCCGCGGAGATGCTCGACCGCTACGGCCCGCTGCCCGAGCCGACCCGCACCCTGCTGCGGGTCGCCCGGTTCCGCCTGGCCTGCCGGGCCGCCGGCGTCCACGAGGTGGTGAGCCAGGGCACCTTCATCCGGTTCTCGCCCGCCGCCCTGCCGCCGGAGTCGCGCCAGCTGCGGCTCAAGCGCCTCTACCCGGGGTCGGTCATCAAGGAGACGGCCGGGTTCGTGCTCGTTCCGCGTCCCCGCACCGCGCCGGTCGCCGGGGAGCCGGTGGCGGGCATCGAACTGCTCGACTGGGCGGACGCCGTCGTGCGGGAGATCTTCGCCGGCGCGGCCGAACCGGCCCGGGTCGGCTGACGGGCGCGCTCGGGCCGTGCGGGGGAGGCGGCGCCAACACGGCTAGACTCGCTCGCGACGACTCGGACTGGGTGTGGGAGGACTTTTCATGTCGGCTGCTCGTGTGATCGCCGCGGTGGTGTCCGTGGCGGCCCTGGCCGGATGCGCCGTGCCCTCCGGCGGCACCGCGTTCGATGTCAACGGCTCGACCATCTCCACCCGCGACGTCGACCGCGCCGCCACCGACTGTGCCAAGCTCGTCGGCAGCACCCCCGACAAGATCCGGGTGCAGGTCGCGACGATGTATCTCCAGGGGCTCATCGCCGAGCAGGTGGCGACGAACACGAACGTCACCGTCTCCGACGCGGAGAAGTCCTCGGTGGCCAAGAGCCAGAACCTGGCTCCGCTCATGGACGGGGGTGCCTGCCAGGCCGCCGTCGAGACATGGCTCAACATCGCCGTCGTCCAGCAGAAGCTGGGCGCCCAGAAGCTGGTCGCCGAGGCGAAGAAGCTCGACGTCAAGGTCAACCCGATCTTCGGGCCGTTCAAGGCGAGCAACCTCAGCCTGCCGGGCGGTTCCGGCTCGCTGTCCACGCAGGGCAGCTCGCCGGTCACCCTCCCCTGATCGAGGGCGGCGGCTGATGGCGGCACCCGTGATCCCACCCGAGCCGGACGCCGGCGGCGTCCGCGGGCTCGTCGAGGTGATGTGGCGGCTCCGCCGCGAGTGCCCCTGGGACGCCGAGCAGACCCACGAGAGCCTCGTCACCTACCTCGTCGAGGAGGCCGCGGAGGTGATCGACGCCATCGAGACCGGCACGCCCGACGACCTCCGTGAGGAACTCGGCGACCTGCTGCTGCAGGTGGTGTTCCACTGCGAGATCG
>JAJYQH010000327.1 GCA_021794705.1 Actinomycetes bacterium
GTGGGCATCGGGCTGATGGCGGCCCTCTACCTCACGGTGGCGGCCGGCGGCGTGCCGTGGATCGCGCTCGTGCTCGCGGCCAGCTTCGCGACCTACGGGCTGCTCAAGAAGCAGGTGGGAGGAGCCTTCGGCCCGTGGCAGTCGCTCGCCGGCGAGACCGCGGTGCTCGCCCCGCTGGCGCTCGTGGCGCTGGCCGTCATGGGGGCGCACGGCCAGACCACCTTCACCGGCAACGGCAGCCTGCACGCGGTGCTGCTGCTCGCCGCCGGCATCATCACGGCGATCCCGCTGCTGCTGTTCGCCGCCGCAGCCCAGCGGATCCCGCTCGTGCTCATCGGGCTGATCCAGTTCATCACCCCGATCATGCAGTTGATCGTCGGCGTCCTGCTCCAGCACGAGCGGATGTCGTCGTCGCGCTGGGTGGGCTTCGGCATCGTCTGGCTCGCGCTCGTCGCGCTGTCGGTCGACTCGGTGCTCGCGTTCCGGCGTCGGCGCGCGATCCTCGCCCGGGGCGGCCAGGTCGCCCTCAGCGCGCCGGCGTCCGGCCTCAGCGCGCTCCCGACGATCGCCCAGGGCGGCGACCCGCGCGAGTAGGGAGGGCGCTCCGCCGGCCGGGAGTGGCGTGCAGCAGCCGACACTGCCCGAATTGCAGGCCAGTGACGGGGGTGGGCCCCTTCACTGCCGACACCCCGCGGATCGCCTGCAGATCGGGCTGTCCGGCGCCCGCGCATTGAGCCCCACCGCTCCCGGAGCGCGAGGCGGGGGCCGGCGCCCCCACGGCACCGACCCCCGCCTCCACGGGTGGCTCCCACCCGGTCTACTTGCCGCCCGGGTGGCTCCTGGTCAGCGGGTCGTCGGACAGGCCGTAGGCGTAGTGCATGACCTCGATCGGGTGCACGACCTTGGCGCCGCTCCCCTGGCGGATCTGCCAGCGGCAGGTCTCGGTGTCGCAGGTGGCGAAGTCGGGGTTGGTGTCCTTGACGAACTCGAACAGGGGCTTGCCCACGGCCTGGGCGATGTCGTACTTCTCCTTCTTCAGCCCGTAGGTGCCGGCGATGCCGCAGCAGGGCAGGCTGCTCTCGATCACCTCGACGCCGGGGATGAGCTTCATGAGCTCCATCGCCGGGAAGCCGATGCCCTGGGTCTTCATCTGGCAGGGCTGGTGATACGGGATGGTGATGTCGATGCGGCGGAAGTCGGTGGGCAGTTCACCGGCCGCATACAGCTCCATGAGGAACTCCGACGTCTCGCGCATCCGGGTGCCGACGTCGAGCACCGCCGGGTCGTCGACGCCCATGATCTCGTGCGCCTCGTGCTTGACCATGCCCGCGCACGAGCCGGACGACGAGACTACGACGAGGTCGCGTCCCGCGGAACGGAGCTGGTCGCAGAGCGCCCGCACCGACTTGGTGGCACCCTCGAACAGGCCGTTCGACTGCTGCGCGAGCCCGCAACACCCCTGCCGCGGGACGATGACCTCGAAGCCGATGTGCTCGAGCACCTCGACGGTGCGCTTGCTCGTCTCGACCTCGAAGTACTCCCCCGCGCAGCCGTGGAAGAACACCACCGGGCCCTTGGGCGCCGGGGTGGTGCGCGGCGGGCGCTTCCGGAACCAGGCCTCGAAGCTCTGGGTGTGCGCGATGGGCATCGGCGCGTCCTTGTGGACGCCGACCACCCGCTGCACCGCCGCGCGCAGCGGCTTGAACCGCAGCGCCGCGTTGGCCACCGGGGCGACCGGGGTCATCGCCCGGCCCATGAGTGTCGTCTGGGCGATCATCCGGTCGCGCACGGGCATGTGGTCCTCCTTCATCACCGCGCGCGCCATCGTGTTGAGTTCGGCGATCTTCACCCCTTGTGGGCAGCTGAGCGTGCAGATGCCGCAGCTGCTGCAGTAGTCGAGGGAGTGGTCGACGGATTCGCCGTGCCGGAACCGCTCGGCCTGCGGCCCCACGTACTTCGGGCCGGAGAACAGCGGGGTGACCGCCGAGACCGGGCAGGCGGTCTCGCAGATCGTGCACTTGACGCAGTGGTCGAGGCTGGCCCGGTTGAGCTGGTTGTAGTGGTAGGGCAGGTCGTCGCCGACGGGGGCGTCGGCGTTGAACTCCTCGTGGAGGTCGGTCATTTGCTGCTCCCCTCGCTTCTGCTCAGAATCGTGTCGACCGCGGCGACCGCGCTGCCGAGCGCGATCCCCTCCCCGGACTTCTCCCGCCAGCGGGTGGCCCCGGCGAGCAGGCCGCCCGCCGCGTACAGGTTGTCGTAGACCGGTTCCCCGGACTCGTCGAGCACGCGCATGCTCTTGTCGACCCGGACGCCGACACGGAACAGCGGCTGGGGGTCGCCCCAGTAGTCGGCGTGCACCGGCCAGCCGTCGACGAGGTCGGTCTGGTCGAGGCCGGTGAGCGGCAGCCCGAAGACGCGCTCGCTGATCGTGCCGTGGGAGTCCATCGTGAGTGCGCCCGACTCGAAGCCGCCGGGCGCGAACACCACGTGGTCGGCGGCATAGGCCCGCTTGCCACCGGCCGCCTCGATGACGACCGCGGTGACCCGGCGTCCGTCGGTCTCGGCGCCGACGGCGAACGAGCCGGCGACCATGGCGATGCCCCGGGCCTTCGCCCGGGTGACGAGGGCCCGGTTGAGCCGCAGCCCGGGGACGCCGGGGGGCGGCAGCGGAATCTCGAAGACCGG
>JAJYQH010000353.1 GCA_021794705.1 Actinomycetes bacterium
AGTGCATCGCCATGGCCACTCGGGGAACCGAGATGGTGCTCAAGCACGCCGAGGCCAACCTCGGCGACGTGGAGTTCGGGTACCAGTACAGTCCGGAGATCTTCACCCAGACGCCGACCGACTTCGCCGTCGAGGTGTGCAACGCGGTGATGGACGTGTGGCAGCCGAGCGAGGGCCGCGAGATCATCCTCAACCTGCCCGCCACCGTCGAGCGCTCGACGCCCAACACCTACGCCGACCAGATCGAATACTTCGGGCGGAACATCCGCAACCGGGAGCACGTCGCCATCTCGCTGCACCCCCACAACGACCGCGGCACGGCGGTGGCCGCGACCGAGCTCGCGCTGATGGCGGGCGCCGACCGGGTCGAGGGCTGCCTGTTCGGGCACGGCGAACGCACGGGCAACGTCGACCTCGTCACCCTGGGCCTCAACCTGTTCAGTCAGGGCATCGACCCGCAGATCGACTTCAGCCACATCGACGAGATCCGGCGCACGGTGGAGTACTGCACGGGCATGCCGGTGCCGGCCCGCCACCCGTACGCCGGCGACCTCGTCTACACGGCGTTCTCGGGCTCGCACCAGGACGCGATCAAGAAGGGGCTCGAGTTTCTCGAGAAGCAGGCGGCGGCGCAGGGGCGCAGCATTCACGAGGTCGCCTGGGAGGCGCCGTACCTTCCGATCGACCCGCACGACGTCGGCCGTTCCTACGAAGCGGTGATCCGGGTCAACTCCCAGTCGGGCAAGGGCGGCATGGCCTACCTCATGAAGGCCGACCACCAGATGGAGTTGCCCCGCCGGTTGCAGATGGAGTTCAGCCGGGTCGTCCAGGCCCACAGTGACACGGAGGGCGGCGAAGTGTCCTCCGACGAGCTGTGGCGGATCTTCTCGCACGAGTACCTCGAGCGGCGGCATCCGCTCGAACTCGTCGACTCCACGTCCAGTTCCCGAGGTGGCCAGCACACCCTCACCGCCGATCTGCGGGTCGACGGGCATGATCGCAGCGTGAGCGGAGAGGGCAACGGGCCGCTGTCCGCGTTCGCGGACGCGCTGAGTTCGCTCGGCATCGACGTGCGGGTGCTCGACTACACCGAGCACGCGCTCACCTCGGGCCGGGACGCGCGGGCAGCCGCGTACGTCGAGACCCAGGTGGGCGGCAGCGACGACGCGCCGATCCTCTGGGGTGTCGGGATCGACTCCGACATCACCACCGCGACCCTCCAGGCCCTCGTGAGCGCGGTGAACCGCGCCGCGTAGCCAGACGCAGTCGTGACGTCGCCGGCGCCTGCCCCTCCGGGGTGGGCGCCGGTCCCGTACTCGCGGTCTCCGCGTGCGCCCCTCGGGGCCCTCGCCACGATTCGGGGCCCCTGCCGTGCAGCGGACTCCAGGTGAGTAAACTTCTCGCCGTCGGTCGGTTCGGCGCGATATTCTCGTCGCGTCAGCCTCTCCTGGCACACATTTCGCACCCACGGTCAACGAGGAGTCACGGGTCATCATGCGCCGGTTCATGCACGGTTTCGGTCGTCGGCATCACGCCTTCGCCCCTGAGGCGCGTCATGTCTCAGCGCGGGATGTCCGCGCGATCCGGCACGCCATCGAGGACGCCCCCACACCCGGCGTCGCCGCCGATTACCTGGCGGCAGCCATGCGGCAGGGAGTCCACATCTTCCGGTGACGTGTCCCGGGCCGGCCCCTACGGGAGTGGGGGTCCGGCCAGCACGCGGGTGGCGCGTCACAGCGTCGTGGCGCGCTACCTGTGTGTGTGCAGCCCTTCGGGGCTCAGCCGGGGTTCGGCACCGCGCCACCGAAGCGACGGTCCCGGTTGACGTAGTCCTCCACGGCGGCCCACAGGTCTCGCCGGTCGAAGTCGGGCCAGAGCCGATCGAGGAAAACCATCTCCGCGTACGCCGACTGCCAGATGAGGAAGTTCGAGATCCGCTGCTCACCTGACGAGCGGATGAACAGGTCGACGTCGGGGATACCCGGTTCGTCGAGGAAGTGCCGGAATCGCTCCTCGGTGAGGCGGTGCGGGTCGAGCTTGCCGGCGGCCGCGAGCTCGGCCACTCGGCGGGCGGCGTCGACGATCTCGGCCCGGCCGCCGTAGTTGACGCAGAACTGCAGGGTCAGGGTGGAGTTGTCCTTGCTCTGCTCCTCGGCCTGCTCGAGTTCGTGGATCACCGAACCCCACAGCCGGGGACGTCGGCCCGCCCAGCGGATCCGCACCCCCATGGCGTCGAGTTCGTCGCGTCGTCGGTGGATGACGTCGCGGTTGAAGCCCATGAGCCAGCGCACCTCGTCGGGCGACCGCTTCCAGTTCTCGGTGGAGAACGCGTACGCGGACAGGTAGGGGATGCCGAGCTCGATGGCGCCGGCGATGACGTCGAACAGCGACTCCTCGCCGCGGGCGTGCCCCTCGGTGCGCTTGAGGCCGCGCTGCTTCGCCCAGCGTCCGTTGCCGTCCATGACGATGGCGACGTGGCGGGGCAGCGCGTCGGCGGGGAGTGCCGGTGGCGTAGCCCCGCTCGGATGGGGTGCGGGGGGACGCACTGCGGGGCGGGGGATCGACGCCATGAGGCGAATCTAGCCGATCCCCCGCCCCGCGAGCGGTGCCGTCAGTTGCGGTGCTTGAGACTGCCCTTGAGGTCGGGGACATCCGACAGCAGCCGCTTGGTGT
>JAJYQH010000147.1 GCA_021794705.1 Actinomycetes bacterium
GCAGTACTGGGGCGGTCCGCACACCTACCACGAGGAGCGTGGCCACCCCCGGCTGCGCATGCGGCACCTGCCGTTCGCTGTCACCCCCGCCATGCGCGATCGATGGCTCGCGCACATGCGGGACGCGGTCGACTCCCTGGCGCTCGATCCCGAGCTCGAGGCGCCGCTGTGGGAGTACCTCGAGGGCGCCGCCAACTTCATGGTCAACGCCGAGTAGCGCGAGGCGCCCCTCTCGAGCGGGCGGCATGATTCGCGCGACGATTCGCAGCGCCAACGGCCGCGCTTTGCGCGGATTGCACACACCGGGCGATGACGCCTCGAATCGTCCCACTTCCCATGAATTACTTCGCCCTTACTGGGCCCGAAAAGACGCATAATCCGACGCCCTTTAGGGAATTCCCGAATCTGCCCCTGCGCAGTGCTGGATTAGCCGTCCAGGTCGCGCGTTCGTGCCACGGTCGCCCGGATGGCAAGCCGCGACGCCCCAGCCATTGTCGGCGGACGCCATTCCCCGGGTGTGAATGTCTCGAACTCACACGTCTGTCCACAGCCCCTGACATTCGCCCCCCGATTTGACCCGTGGGTGTCCTAAAGTCCCGCTTGCACAAGAGTTCGATGCGCAGCGAAAGACAGCGATGACCATCACGCAGCGACGCCTCCGGGGCGGCGTCGAGCAGCCGGGCGAACCCGGTTCGGGCGAGCGGTTCGGCTCCCGGGCCGCCGACGTCCGGCTGAGGGCACGACGGAGCCCGCGGCTGATCGCCGTCGGCATCCTGCTCGCCTGTCTCGGTGGCCTCGGGGGCGCCGCCCTCCTCTCGAGCTCCACCCACACGTCGTCGGTCGTGGTGATGGCCCGCTCGGTCGCCCGGGGAGACACGGTGCGGGCCACCGACCTGGGGGTCGTGACCATCGGCCCGGCGCCCGGCGTCCTCACCATCCCCTCGGCCCAGCTGTCCCAGTTGGTCGGTCGCAGCGCCCGTGTCGACCTCCCCGAGGGATCGCTGCCCGGCCCCGCGGCGATCGGGGAGCTCACCGTGCCGGCCGATTACTCGCAACTGGGGCTCAAGCTCGAGGCCGGTCATGTCCCCGTGTCCGACCTGCCTCCCGGCACCGCGGTCCGGCTCGTCCCCGTGAGCGCAACGGCGTCCGACCCGGCGCCCGACGGGAACCCCATCAGCGCGGTCGTCGTGACGTCTCCCCAGTCGAGCGAGAGCGGCGGCTCCGTCGTCCTCGATGTCGCCGTCCGTGCCGACCAGGCGGTCACGGTCGCCAGGCTCGCCGCCCGCGGGCAACTGGCCGTCGTGCGGGAGGGCCGGCAATGAGCCTCGTCGTGTGCTGCTCGTTCACGGGCGCGCCGGGCGTGACGACGACGGCCCTCGGGCTCGCCCTCGCCTGGCCGCGCGACGTGGTCCTCGCCGACTGCGACCGCGATCCGGCCCAGGTGATCGAGGCCGGTTACCTGCGCGGGGTCGACCTCGGCGGGAGGGGTCTCGCTCCCCTGGCGAGGGCCCACCGCGAGCGTCGCAGCCTGGGCGACGAACTGCCCAGCCAACTCGTCCCGCTGCAGGAGAACGGCTCGCGGGTCAGGCGCTTCCTGCCCGGCTTCGCGCATCCCGCGTCCGCCACCGTCTTCGCGCCGGTCTGGCCGGAATTCGCCGCGTCCCTTGCCGGGCTGTCCTCGCAGGGCACCGACGTCATCGTGGACGCCGGGCGCGTCGGCCGGGACGGGCTGCCGGCCGCCCTGCTCACCGAGGCCGACCTCGTCCTGGTCGTGCTGCGCAGCACGCTGCGCTCGCTGGCCGCCGCGCGGCTGCACCTGCTGACGTTGAGTGAGCAGGTCGCCGCGCTCGCGGCACCGGCCGAACTGGGGATCCTCCTCATCGGACCCGGCATGCCCTACTCGGAGGCCGAGATCGGCGCCCATTTCGGGCTGCCCGTGATCGCCTCGATCAGCCACAACCCCCACGCCTCGGTGCTCACCGACGGCCGGCCCGAACCGCGTCGCTTCGGCGACGGGCCCCTCATGCGGTCCTACCGAACCGCCGCCGCGTCGCTGTCCAGCCGGCTGCTGCGGCGCGAGGCGGTGCTGGACGCCGGCACCGCCAGCGACTGGGCGAGGATGACCGAGCCCATGGCGGTCCCCCGATGAGCGTGCCCAACCTCACCCGCGACCTCGCCGACCTCCCCCGGCACCGGTTCGCCGACCTCGGAGTCGCCGGGCCCGCGCCCGATGTCGCGACGGCGCTCGAGCCCGGCGACCGGCCACGCGGACGCGGCGACGTGCCGGCGTCCCGAGGCACCGGCGTCGGCTGGGACCTCGTCGTCCGCCTGCGGCGCCTCGCCAGCGAGGAGATCACCGCGGCCGGTGCCGCCTACGCGGCCGAGCACCAGCGACCGATGGCACCCGACGACCGTCGCGCGCTCGGACGCAGCATCATCCGTCGGGTGGTGCGCCATCACGCCGAAGCGCTGGTCACCCAGGGGCAGGCGCTGTGGCCGCTCGAACTCGAACACGCCCACGCGACCGCCGTCGACAACGCGATCTTCGGCTACGGCCGGCTGCAGCCGCTGTTCGAGATCCCGACCGCCGAGAACATCGAGATCCACGGGTTCGACTCCGTGGTCGTCCAGCACGGCGATGGCCACCGCGAGGCCCATCCTCCGGTCGCCGACAGCGACGAGGAGCTCGTCGAGGCGATCCGGTTCCTGGGCGAGACCACGACGCCCACCCGGCCCTTCGACGATGCCCACCCCATGATGACGATGGCCCTCGGGGCCAGGTTCCGGCTGCACGCCATCGGGTTCGGACTCTCGTACCGGCCGAGCGTCGTCATCCGGCAGCACATCCTCACCGCGATCTCCCTGCACGACCTGGCGGCGGGCGGCATGATGCCCCCGGAGGTCGCCCGTCTGCTGCACGACTGCGTGCTCGCCCGCAAGTCGATGGTGGTGTCGGGCGACCAGGGGGCAGGAAAGACCACTCTTCTTCGTGGTCTCATCGCGGCCATCCCGCACACCGAGCGCTTCGGCACCCTCGAGACCGACTACGAGCTGCTCACCCACCTGCTCCCCGGACGCCGCAACATCCTCGCCCTCCAGGCGAAGACCGGAGTGGGTGAACTGCACGAGGGACGCAGCCTCGGCGAGTACTCCGTCGCCGACCTCATCCCCGAAACCCTTCGGCAGAACCTGAGCCGGCTGGTCGTGGGCGAGGTGCGGGGCAGCGAGGCCGGGGCGATGTTCGAGGCGATGCAGTCCGGCCAGGGAACGTTGAGCACCACCCACTCGCACTCGGCGGCGTCCACCATCGACCGGCTGGCCTCGCGGGTAGCCCAGGGTGGAGTGCTCACCGTCGCCGAGGCGTACCGGCAGATCGCGCACAACATCCACGTGCTCGTGCACGTGAAGCTCGACGACGACACCTGGCGCGGAGGCATCCGCCGGCGCTACGTGTCGGAGATCCGGGTACTGACCGGGGCGATGGAGGGCGAGCGGCCGGTCACGCACCTCGCCTACCACGCCGGGTCACCCGGACGCCCCGCCGAGTTGCATCCGTATCCGCCGCTCGAGGAGGAACTCGGCGAGTTCCGCGGGGTGTGGGAGCGCGCGTCATGACCGCCGCGGTCGGGGCACTGAGCGGACTTCTCCTCGTGGTCGGGCTGTTCGTCCTTGCCGTGGGGCTGCGGCGCCGACCTGTCGCACTGCTCACCGCTCCGTCCACAGCCTCGTCCACAGGTCTGTGGACGAGGGGGCGCCGGTGGTGGACGGGGCGCACCGCGACGGAGCGGCGCCTGTGGACGATCGGCGTCGCGGGCGGGGTGGTGGCCCTCGCCGTCACCCGGTGGCCGGTGTCGGTCATCGCCGTCCCCGTCGTCGTGGCGGTCGTGCCGGGGCTGCTGCGCACGCCTCCCAACACCGAGCTCGAGGTCCTCGAGGCGCTCGATCGGTGGGTTCGGTTGCTCACCGGATCGCTGCCCACCGGCAAGTCGATCCCGGACGCCATCCGGGCCACCGCCCGACAGGTGCCCGACCGCCTCGCCGGCCCGGTCGGCCTGCTCGTCGCCCGGCTCAACGACCGGTGGCGGGCGGGCGACGCGCTCCGGGCCTTCGCCGACGACCTCGCGACCGCCGACTCGGACGCCGTCGTGGCGGCACTCATCCTCGCCGCCGACCGCGGCGGGCGCGGTGCGACGACGACGCTGCAGGAGCTCGCCGAGTCCATTCAGGACCGCATCCGCGCGCTGCGGGAGGTCGAGTCGGAACGCGAGAAGCCACGCATCGTCGTGCGCCAGGTCACCGGCATCACGGTCGTGGTCCTCGCTCTGGTCGCGGTCATCAACCCCGGGTACTTCGGTGCCCTGGCCCAGCCCGTCGGGCAACTCGTCGTGCTGGGCTGCGTGGCGGTTGAGCTCGGCTCGCTGGCGCTGCTGCGACGCCGGGCCGCCCCCCGGCCCCGCGCCCGCATCCTGTCCACCGCGGGGGCCTGACATGCCGGCGTCCCTCGATCTGCTCACGTGGGCCGTCCTCAGCGGCATGGCCGTGGCCGCGGGCCTCACCCTCGTCCTCGTCGGGAGCGCCCGCCGCACGCCCCGCCTGTCCGACGCGCTGAGCGCGCTGGACGCCGCCCCGCCCCGGCCGGTGGGGGTCGCGGATCTCGGGGGGAGCGACGAGTGGGACGCCCGGCTCGGGCGCTGGGCCTACACCCACGCCCACCTGCCCGTCTCGGACGGGACCTGGCGGCGGCTGCAGCTCAGCGGGCGCGGAGTCGGCGAGTTCCTCGCCGAGAAGCTCATTCTCGCGGTCTCGGGGGCGGCCGCCCCCCAACTGGCGGCCGCGGTCGCCTCCCTGCTGGGGGTTCGGCTGGCGATGGTCCCGGTCGGCGCCTCGCTGCTGCTCGCCGCCGCCGGCTACCTCTGGCCGACGCTGCGGCTCCGCCGGGGTGAGCACGCGACGCACGAGCAGGCCCGTCACGCCATCCTCACCCTCTTCGACCTGGTGACCCTCGAACGCCTCGCGAACCAGTCGGCCATCGCCGCCCTCGAGTCGGCCGCCGGGCTCAGCGACGCGCTCGTCTTCCGGCGGATCCGCCAGGTCGCCGACAGGGCACGCCTCGAGCAACGCGCCCCGTGGTCAGACCTTCGGGCCCTCGCCGACGAGCTCTCCCTCCCCGAGATCTCCGACCTGTGCGACGTCCTGCAACTGGACGAGCAGGGCGCGGCCCTGGCCGGAAGCCTCCGCGCACGGGTGAAGGAACTGCGCGGTGCCGACCTCCTGCGCGAGAAGACACGGGCCCAGCGGGCGGCGGAGTCGATGACCGTGTGGATGGTCATCCCGAGCCTCGTCCTCGGTGTCCTGCTCATCGCGCCACCGCTGCTCAAGCTCGGCGGCACCGGCTGACGCCACCGGTCGCCTGTGGACGAGTGGCATTCCCGGCCCTCGCCTGTGGACACCCGAGCCGCACGCCGGCGGCGTCCACACACTCCAGGCGACATCGACGATCCGTCCTCCGGCACCGGCCGAAGGTCACCCACCCGCACCGCAACCCCACCAGAGGAAGGAACCAGAGATGCTCGACCACCTCACCACCCAGGCGATCCGTCTGCGCCACGCGCTCACCCCGCGCTCCGTCCGCGGGTCCCACGAGCGGGGACTCTCCCAGTCCACCGAGAACGCGATCCTTCTGGCGGGGGCGGTGACGATCGCTCTCATCGTCATCAGCGCGATCACCGCCTATGTCACCAAGCACCTGCCCAACTGATCCCCATGCCGCGGCACCAGCTCCCCCGTCACACTGACCGCGGGCTCAGCGAATCGGTGCAATGGACGCTGCTCGCCACCACCACCGTGTTTCTCCTCGTCGCGGCCGTTCAGACCGCGATCGTCCTGCATGCGCGCTCGGTGGTGGCCAACGCGGCCCTCGCCGCGGCCGAGGCCCGGGCGCTCCTCGGCGCATCCGGCGACTCCGCTGTCGGGGCGGCCCGCACCGTCGCCTCCCAGTCGGGCCTCACCTCGGTCACGGTCACCAGTTCGCTGGAGCCGACCCTCGTCACCGTGACTGTGACCAGTCCCGTTCCCGTCCTCGTCGGCCTCGGCCCGCGGCAGGTGAGCGCCACGGCCACCGTTCCCCGGGAGCCCTGACATGACCGGCACGTGCAGGTCGCCTCGGTCGGGAACCGGCCCGGCGAGGCGCCCCAGGGACGCCGGTGCCGTTGCGGTGGAGCTCGCCCTGATCACCCCCGCGCTCATGATGGTGATCGGCCTGCTCGTCTTCGGCTACCGGTTCTGGGAGGCACGCGCCGCAGTGCAGTCGGCCGCGGGTGCCGCGGCCCGCGCCGCCTCTCTCGCCCCGAGCCCCGACGCCGGGGCCGCCGCCGCGCGCCGTCTGGCCCTCGCCGACCTCGACACCCTCGGCGTCCCCTGCGTCACCTCATCGGTCACCTCCGACACGTCGGCCCTTTCGAACCCCGCGGGCCGGGCCGGCACGGTGCGGGTGAGCGTCACCTGCGTCGTCTCGATGACCGACCTCGTCGTGCCCGGTGCTCCCGGCCGCCTGTCGGTCACCCGCTCGGCCACTGAACCGGTCGACAGCTTCCGGGAGCGTCGGCCATGATCCGGGCCCTCCGCGCCGCAGGCGCCCTCCTCGTCCTCGTCCTCGTCCTCGTCGGCACCCCCTGGCTGCTGCTCCGGTGGGGAGGGTTCGCCGCCGCATCCCGCATCCCTTGGCGCGACCTGCTGCACCAGCCCGACAACGGCGACCTGCTGCTCGTGATCCTGTCGCTCGTGGGCTGGCTCGCCTGGGCGCACATCGCGCTGACGGTCGCGTCCGAGGCAGTCACCATGGTCACCGGGCAGCGGGTCATCGTTCCGGTGCCGGGCTCGCGGTGGACCAGGCCCATCGCGGCTGCGCTCGTCGCAGCCTTGGCGGGCCTCGTGCTCGCCCAGACGCTGCGCTCACCGGTCGCCCGCGTCCCGTCGGCCGGCATCAGCCCCTCCCCACCCGCGAGCATGGGCACGGCCACGGCGACCGGCTCGCGCACGACGAGTCCACCGACGGAGTCGACCCCCCGGGCCACTCCGGCCCCCCTCCCCGCAGCACCGAGCGCGGGCGACCCGCGGGTCGACGAACCGGCGGTCGCGGCCGCGGCCACCCCCGCCCCGGCCGGCCCGACGGCAGACCCCCGACCCGGCAGCTACATCGTCCAGCCGGGCGACGACCTCTGGACGCTCGCGGTCACCCTCTTCGACGACGGGCTCCGGTGGCGGAGCCTGGCCACCGCGAACCAGCTCGACCCCGAGCACCCGCTGCTTCCCGGAACCGTCCTGGTCGTGCCCACCCTGAGTCAGGCCGAGGTCTCCCGGCTCACCGGGCAGGGGGCCATCGACAGCTCCGAGCGCACGATCGTGGTGCACAGCGGCGACACCCTCGCCGGGCTGGCGGCCCGACACCTCGGAGCCGCGGCCCACTGGCCGGCGCTGCAGCGGGCGAATGCCACGCTGATCCTCGACCCCGATCACCTCGAGCCCGGATGGGTGCTGCATCTGCCGCCCCGCCTCGTCCACGCTGCCGCACCCTCATCGCTTCCATCGGGTCGCCCGATCTCCACCGACCTCGGCCACACGGAAGCAGCCGACGAGACGGCCGACCCGGCAGTCCCCGACGCCGTCCTCAGGTCGACGGGCACAACGGTTCGAGATGCGGCCCCCCGTGTCGAGGACGCCCTCCTGCCAGCCGATTCCGAGGCCGACGGCCGGTGGCAGGGAGCGGAGGCCACCACCTCCGGCTCCTCGGCCGAGCCCGACGCCCCCGTTGCGATCGCATCCGGCACCGGCGGCTCCCACCACGACGCGCGGGGCATCGTGGGCGGGCTGGCCGCGACGGTGCTCGCGGGCGTGGGGCTGGGCCTCGCCAGCCGGCGCCGCGCCCAGCTGTGGGGGCGGCCGCTCGGACGCCGGTTCCGTCCAGCCGATCCTCCGGCGCGTCGCTTCCACCAGGCCCTGTCGCAGCTCGCCGTCGAGGCTCCGGAATGCCCGTCGGCGGTGCACCCGACGACGGTGGTGATCGGCGAGCGTCACAAGGGCGGGACGTGCGCCGAGTCCGTCACCGTCACGCTCCACGACGTCGGCAGCCTCCGGGTGACCGGGCCCCCCGACCTCGTCCTCGCAGCCGGCGGCGGCATCGGCACGAGTCTCGGGTGCGCGACCTGGTCCGAGGGCGTGGCGGTCGTGGTCGTGGGCTCGGCCCTGGGCTGGCTGGCGCGGCTCGACGACCCGGGCATCGAGGTGATCCCCCAGGTGGGCGAGGGACTGTCACGACTCGACCGTCTCCTCACCGTCGTGGGCGACCTGTCCGACGGGGAGTCGGCGGCCGTCGTGGTCATCGTCGACCTCACCGAGCTCCCCAGCGCCGACCGGCAGGCAGTCATCGGCCGGTTCGAGCCGCGCCTCGCGGGAGCCTCCGACGTCGCGGTCGTCTGGCTGGGCGGTGAGAATCAGCCCACCAGCAGCGCGAGCGGCTGCGCCCCCACCCTGGCGGTCCTCGGCGAGGAGCGGGCGCGCCTCAGCGGGCCGGCCGAGGAGTTCGTCCCCAACCTGGTGAGCGAGCCTGCCCGTCACGCCCTGGTCGAACTGTTCGACACGGCCACTCGCACCGACACCGAACCCGCCCCCTGGTGGGCCCCGGACGTCGCCCCGACAACACCGGCGGACACCGCCGAACCGCTCCGCGCCGCCGGTGCACCGCAGCTCCGAACGCTCACAGCGCTTCCACCCCGCGACCCGTCATCCCCGCGCCCGTCGGCGACCGGTCGCCTGCCACTCGCCCGCCGCCCGGACACGACCGATCTGGAGGACGCCGTGCCACCCGTGCCCGAGTTTCTCGCCACCGCCTCCCACCCGGTGCTGCTGCTGTTGGGGGAGGTGGAGCTCATCGGGGCCCGAGGCTCACGGCCGAGCCGGGCCGTCAAGCAGTGCGAGGAGTACTGCGCCTGGATCCTCGAGCACCCCGGCCGCACCGCCGTCGCCATGACCCGCTCGCTCCTCGTCGCCGAGGGCACGAGGCGCTCGAACATGTCCCGCCTGCGCACCTGGCTGGGCGCCGACGATTCCGGGGACGAGTACCTCCCCGACGCGTACTCCGGCCACATCCGCCTGCATCCCGGCCTCACCACCGACTGGGAGCAGCTGCGGCTGCTGATCTCGGCCGGGGTGAGGCAGGCGGCGAGCGACGCCCTCGTCGAGGCGCTCGAACTCGTCCGGGGGGCACCACTGGCGGACGCCGCCCCGGGCCAGTGGCACTGGGCGGAGGAGCTGCGGATCGAGATGTCGTCGACGATCCGCGACATCGGGGCGGTGCTCGCGCGGCGCGCGCTCGACGTCAACGACCTCGACCTGGCCCGGTGGGCGGCCGCGCGGGCGCTCAGTGCGGCCCCGGAGGACGAACTGCTCATGGCGCTCCGGGTGCGCACCGAGCACCTGGCCGGGAACCGCCCGGAGGTCGAGCGGCTGGTGCTGCACATCACCCGCCAGGCCCGTCTGCTCGGGGTCGACCTCTCCGACGAGACGGTCACCGTGCTGCAGGAGGCGATGGAAGGGCGGGCCCGCGCCCGGCGGGCCTGACAGGGTCGAGCGGCCTTGGCTCGCTCTCGGCGGGGGCTGCGTCGACGCGGGTCCCTCAGCGTCCCTGGTCGGCGACCGCCCGGAGCACGTCCTGCAGGGCCATCCACCACTGCTTCTTCGGACGCCGGTGGGCCATGTCGATCATCTCGGCCATGTGCGCCAGTGGGAAGTGCTCGATCTTCGACTCCACCAGGCCGAGGTGCCAGGCGTCCCAGCTGCCCGCGGCGAACTCCTCGTCGAGCAGGTTGAGCGCCCGCGACACCAGCCGGGTGGCGAGCAGCCGGTCGAACGGGGTCGGGGCGCCGCCCTGCTGGATGTGGCCGAGGATCGTCGTGCGCACGTCGTAGAGGCCGTGGCTCTCCTCCTCGAGCAGCCGGCCAAGGAAGTCGGTGGTGTAGTGCTCGCTCGCCTCCTCGTTGCGCACGGCGAGGAACAGCTTGCGGCCGGCCTTGAACGAGTCCCGCAGCCACTCGACATCGTGGTAAAGCTCCTCGAGGGTGATGCCGGTCTCGTTGAGGTAGACCCGCTCGGCCCCGCCGGCCAGGCCGCCCATCATCGCGAGGTAGCCGCAGTAGCGGCCCATCGTCTCGACGACGAACGAGCGGGTGCTCGCCGACCCCGACAGCTTGAGCCGGTCGATCGCCTCGACGATGACGTTGAGCGCGGTGTCGGCCCCGATCGCGAGCTCCGAGCCGGGCAGGTTGTTGTCGATGGACGCCGGCACGCACACGATCGGGATCCGGAAGGCCGGGTAGCGCTCCTGCTCCTGCCGCAGGATGTCGGCGCCGAGGTAGGCGTTGAAGCCGCCGATGATGAGCAGCCCCTCGACCCGGGTGTCCTCCATCTGCTTGTTCATCGCGTACAGCTGGTCGAGGGTCGGCAGCGTCCGCCGGGTGCCGAGTTCGGAGCCGCCGTCGGCGGTCCAGTGCTCGACGGCGTCCCAGTCGAGCTGGTCGATCTTGCCGTCGCGCAGGCCGACGAACCCGTCGCGGACGCCGAGCATGGTGTGGCCGCGGCTGATGCCCAGCCGGACGGCGACCCGGGCGGCGGTGTTCATGCCGGGCGCGAGCCCGCCGGCGTGGAGGATCGCGATCCGCCGGGCGCCCTCCCCCACGTCGACCCGGGTCGGTTCGGCGAGCTCGCGGAAGATGCCGCTCATCTCGGTGAACGACCCGCCGCGCAGCGCCATCGCCGCCTCGTAGTCGCCGGCGGCGATCCGCTCGGGCACCTCCCGGGTCTTGCGCACGGCCTCGACGAGGTCGATCGGCACCACCCGGTTGCCGCGGATGCCCATGACGTGGCCCGGCGTGTCGGACGTCGCGCCCAGCACCTCCTTCACCGCGCGGTAGCCGAGCCAGGTGGACGCCCACCGGTCGTAGGCGCTGGGAGCCCCGCCGCGCTGGACGTGCCCGAGGATGGTGACCCGGGCGTCCTCCTGCAGCCGCTCCTCGAGCACCTGGCGGACGTAGCCGCTGCTGATCGGATTGCCCGCGGCGTCCTGCGCGCCCTCGGCCACCACCACGATCGACTCGCGGCGCCCGGCGCTTCGGCCGCGCCGCAGCTCGGCGCACATCCGGTCCTCCCACCCCTCGCCGGGCGGGTTCTCGGGGATGAGGACGTAGTCGGCGCCGCCGGCGACCGCGGCCATGAGCGCGAGGTAGCCGCAGTGGCGTCCCATCACCTCGACGACGAAGCTGCGCTGGTGGGACGCCGCCGTGCTCACCAGGGCGTCGATCGCGTCGATGATGCGGTGCAGCGCGGAGTCGGCGCCGATCGTCATGTCGCTGCCGACGAGGTCGTTGTCGATGCTGCCGACGAGCCCGGCGATCATCAGCGTCGGGTGCGCCGCCGCCTGCTCCTGTCCGATGTCGCCGGAGGCGACCAGGTCGCCCAGCAGGTCGGGCCACTCCCGGCGGAACAGGTCGAGCCCGGACAGCGAGCCGTCGCCGCCGATGACGACCAGCCGGTCGATGCCGCGGGTGACGAGGTTGCGGGCGGCCCGCAGGCGTCCGGCCCGCTCGCGGAAGTCGGTGCTGCGGAAGGTGCCGATGAGGGTGCCGCCCTTGTGCAGGATGCTCCCGACGTCCTCCCAGCCGAACTGGCGGATGCCGCCGCCCGGCATGTCGTCGCCCTCGATCATCCCCTGGTAGCCCTCGAAGATCGCGAACACGTCGGCGCCGGCGCTGATCGCCGAACGGACGACCGCGCGGACCGCGGCATTCATGCCCTGCGCGTCTCCGCCGGAGGTGAGGA
>JAJYQH010000376.1 GCA_021794705.1 Actinomycetes bacterium
CGCGTGGCGGGTCGATTCGGACGGCATGCTGTGACGACCCGCGCCCCCGGACGCCGCCCTCAACCCCCCGCGCCGGAGGAGCCGCACCTGCACCCCACCTCGTGGCGCACGGTGCTCGCCGCCCTGCTCATCGGGCTGGTCGTGGGGTTCGTCGTGGTGTCCGCGCTCGAGGTGACCGGCGTCGCGGTCCCGATCACCCCGTGGTCGCTGCCGGGCATGCTCGGCACGCTGGCGATCGTCGCGTACTTCTACGGCCGCGACCTGGCCCGGCGGTTGCGCGAGCGGCGGGGCAGCATCAGTCCCGAGGAGGGGGTGCGGGCACTCGTCTTCGGCAAGGTGATGGTGCTCGGCGGCGCCCTTCTCGTCGGCTGGCACGTGGGCTACGTCGCCCGCTACCTCGGCCGGGTGGCAGTGCCGGCCCCGCAGCAGCGGGTGGTGCACGGCACCGTGACCGTCGCCCTCTCGGCCGTGTTCGCGTTGGTCGGCTGGCTGCTCGAGCGGGCGTGCATCGTCCCGCACGATGACGACGAATCCGACGACGAATCCTGAACCGCGGCGAAGAACTGGCGGCCGGGCGCGCATGTCGGTGGAGAGATCCACTGTGACGAGCGCCTACACTTCTCGCGTGGAAGGCAAGCATGCGCAGACCGGACGGTCGGAGACCCTCGTCGGAATCGTGATTCTGGCCGCGGGTGCCGTCGTCGCCATCGCCCTCGCGTTCGGCGGGCCCTGGTGGGTCCGGGCCGGCATCGGCGTCACGGTCGCCGCGGGGGCACTCGCGCTCTGGCGCGCCCACACGGCACTGGTGGCGGAGCAGGAGCGCGCCGCCGTGCAGGCGCAGCGCGCCGTGCAGGACGCGGTCGAGACCGAGCGTCGCCACCACCACGAGTCGATGGGCACGATCGTGCGGTTCACGGCCCGGGTGGCCAGCCTCCGCGCCACCATTGACGCTCTCACCGCCGAGCGCGACGAGGCCCTCGCCGAGATCGAGCGCCGCGACTCGCGCATCGCCACCCTCACCTCGACCCAGGCGACCCTGCTCGACAACGCCGCCGAGATGCGCAAGCGGATCGTCGACCTCGAGGAGAAGATCGCCCTGCTCGAGGTCGAACTCCAGGAGGTCCTCGACTCCCCGGAGGCGGAGATCCTCGTGCTGCCGCGGCGCCCGCAGCTCACCTCCCGCGAGGCGGCCCCGGCGGCCCACGTCGACGTCGACTTCGACCACCTGCAGCAGGCCGCCGGCCACTGAGCCGCAGCCCGGGGGTCACTTGTCGAGATCCCCGATGGTGTAGCCCAGCGAGGCCACCACCACGTCCGCGCGGTCCAGCGCGCTGCCCGGTAGCGCAGCGTGCAGCGCCTGGATGTTGGCGAAGTCCGGGGTGCGCAGCCGCAGCCGCCACGGCACCGGGCCGCCGCGTCCCACGAGATGGACGCCGGCGATGCCCATCGGCGCGTCCTCGTCGACGAACACCTCGCCGTCGGGGAGCTTGACGATCTTCGACAGCCGGGTCTCCACCGGCCCCCCGGGCCCGGCCGGGTCCGCGGCGAGGATCCCCAGCCGGTCCGCGGTCCCGACGACGTCGCGCGCCAGCAGCGTGAACCGTGCCTGGGCGTCGCCGGCCGTGAGAACGTCCCCGTCCCCGGCGTCCACTCCGCGTCGGCACCCGCTGGCCCGGGCGACCACGCCGGCCAGCCCGTAGCCGTCGACGTCCGCCGCGGTGAGGACGCCGGTACCGGCGGCGAGCGCGGCAAAGGGGGCCTCGCCGATGCTCGCCTCCAGCCGCGCCGCCGACGCCCGGGTCCGCTGCGCCCAGTCGAGCAGCCTGCCGACCCACTCCGGGGTGGGGTCGGCGGCGACGCCGCCGAGCCGGGTGACCATCGGGTGCACGCGGTTGCCCGTGAGCTCCACGAGCAGCCGCCGGCCCTCCTCGCGCAGCCCGTGCACCTCGCCGGCGAGCGCGGGATCCCCCAGCCGGAACGGGACGAAGCTCAGGTAGGCGAGGTGGCTGCCGAGCCGGGCATGGGCCGCGAGGAGATCGCGCACCCAGCCCGCGCGCGCCGGCAGGGGAAGGCCCAGCAGCTGCTCGGCGGTCCGGGCCACGAGCAGTTCGCCGTGTGCCGCCGCCGTCCAGTCGTGCCGGTCGGCGAGACTCAGCACCTGGCGGATGTCGCGGACCTCGAACAGCTTCTCCGCGGCCCGGTGGGAGTGCCCCGGGCGCACATCGGCCCGGGTGATGACCCCGTCGGCGTGGTCGACGTCGACGAGCAGCAGCCCCGCCCGCGAGGGGTGCTCGGGGCCGAGGTCGAGCCCGAGCCAGGGCTCGGCAACCAGGTGGGCGAGGGAGCCGACGGCGAGGGTGTCACGGGTCACGGCGACAAGCCTGCACCATCGCGGGGAACCACGGCGGCCGGCCCGTCTGCGCTAATGCGCGCGGATGTGGTGCGGAAATGGGCGCTAGTCGTGGGATGGCCATTTGGAAATCACCTGGCTATGGTGAATAGTATTCGTTGTAGTTGCTCGTTCGTCCAACTTCCTCGGGGCCCGAGCTCCGAGCGTTAGAATTGTCTTCGTTGATCCCGAACCGCACGTGGAAGGTATGCATTATGGCCAAGCGCACCCACATCGTCGTCGAAGACGATCTCGACGGCTCGGTTGCGA
>JAJYQH010000171.1 GCA_021794705.1 Actinomycetes bacterium
CAGGCGCAGCCCGGCGTCCGGGTCGGACATCGCGCGGGTCACATCGTCGACGTCGAGGCCGCACACCTCGGAGATGCGGGCCCCGGTGCCGTAGAGGAGTTCGAGCAGCGCCGCCTCGAGGAGGCCGTCGACCGTGGTCGGGTCGCAGCCGCCGAGCAGCGTCTGCACCTGCTCGAGGGTGAGCGCCTTGGGCAGCCGCCGGCCGAGGCGCGGCGGGCTGACGCGTGCGGCGGCGTCCGTCCCGGTGGCGCCGTCGGTGAGGGCGAAGTGGTGCAGGCTGCGGACCGCGGCGATCGTCCGGGCGATGCTGGACGCCGCCAGTGCCGGCCTCGTCTCGTCCCCCTCGGCCAGCCACCGTTGGAACGCGGTGACGTCGTGGCTGCTGACCTCCCCGAGGTCAGTGATCCCCTGCGCCACCAGCCAGCCGAGGTACTTGTCGACGTCGCGACGGTAGGCGGCCAGGGTGTTCCCGGCCCGGCCGCGTTCGACGGCGAGGTGGGCCAGCCACCCGTCGACGAGGGGGCCGAACCCGTTCACGACGTGGCCACGTCCCGCCGGAGCCGCTCGGCCCAGACCTCCCGCGCGGGCCACGGGGCGTCGGCCGGGCGCAGCGAGTCGATCCGGCCGGTGGCCAGTGCCCCGTGCAGCGCGAGGACCCCGGAGACCATGCTCGGCGACTGGACGGTTCCCGCGTAGATGGCGTCGACGAGGTCGGCGAGGGGCACCCAGCCGATGTCCATGTGCGCCTCCTCGTGCTCCACCTCGAACCCGTCGGGGCGTTCGGCCTGGTGCAGCCCCCGCGCGAGGTAGATGCGGATGGTCTCCGCGACTCCGCCGGGCGTGCTGAAGATGTCGACGAGCACCCGCCAGTCGTCGGCGCGGAGCATGGCCTCCTCGGCCAGCTCGCGCTGCGCGGCGTCCAGCCAGTGCTCCCCGTCGGCGTCCAGCAGGCCCGCGGGCGGCTCGACCAGCCGCATCGCCACGGGGTGGCGGTACTGGTGGATGACGGCGACCCGGTCGTCATCGCGGAGCGCGATGACCGCCACCGCTCCCGGGTGGGTGAGCCACTGACGGGTGAACCGGACGCCGTCGGGCGCCTGGATGTCGTCCTCGACGAAGTCGCTGACCCGGCCCCGCCCGAGCACCCGTCGCTCGATCACCGGCCAGCTCTCGGGCTGGTCGAACGGCTCGATGTCGGGTCTGGTCATGGCACCCACTGTGCCCTACTCGGCGGCGGCCGCCCACTCCTCGACCGGGAGCCGGTCGTCGAGCTTGTGCCGCAGCGCCGCCTCGATCAGCCCCTTGAACAGCGGGTGCGGACGGGTCGGGCGCGACTTCAGCTCGGGATGCGCCTGGGTGCCGACGAAGAAGGGGTGCACCGAGGTGGGCAGCTCGATGAACTCGACCAGCCCGCGGTCGGGCGACGTGCCGCTGATGACGAGACCTGCCCGCTCGAGCCGCTCGCGGTACTCGTTGTTGACCTCGTAGCGGTGGCGGTGTCGTTCCTCCACCTTGGTCTTGCCGTAGAGCTTGTGGACGAGGGTGCCGCGGACGAGTTCGTGCGGGTAGGAGCCGAGCCGCATGGAACCGCCGAGGTCGCCGCCCCCGGCGACGATGCTCAGCTGCTCTGCCATGGTGGCGATGACGGGATCGGGGGTGTCCGGGGTGAACTCGCTCGAGTCGGCGTCCTCGATGCCGGCGAGGTCGCGGGCCACCTCGATCACCATGCACTGCAGGCCGAGGCACAGGCCGAGGATCGGGATGAGGTTCTCGCGGGCATAGCGGATCGCGCCCACCTTGCCCTCGACGCCGCGGATGCCGAAGCCGCCCGGCACGCAGATGCCGTCGACGTCCCCGAGGGCCTGGCGGGCGCCCTCGGGCGTCTCGCACTCGTCGGAGGCGACCCAGCGGATGGTGACCTTGGCCCAGTTGGCGAAGCCGCCGGCCCGCAGCGCCTCGGTCACCGACAGGTAGGCGTCGGGCAGGTCGATGTACTTGCCGACGAGGGCGATGGTGACGTCCTCGCGGGGGTACTGCACCCGCTCGAGCAGGTCGTTCCACTGGGTCCAGTCGACGTCGCGGAAGCGCAGGTTGAGCCGGCGGACGACGTAGGCGTCCAGCCCCTCGGCGTGCAGCATCTTCGGGATGGCGTAGATCGAGGGGGCGTCGATGCAGGAGACCACCGCCTCCTCGTCGACGTCGCACATCAGGGCGATCTTGCCCTTGATGCCCGACGGCAGCTCCCGGGCCGAGCGGCAGACGATCGCATCCGGCTGGATGCCGACCTGGCGCAGGGCGGCCACGCTGTGCTGGGTGGGCTTGGTCTTCATCTCCCCGGACGGCCCGATGTAGGGCACGAGCGAGACGTGCAGGAAGAAGACGTTCTCACGGCCGACGTCGTGGCGCACCTGCCGGGCCGCCTCGAGGAACGGCAGCGACTCGATGTCGCCGACCGTGCCGCCGATCTCGTGGATGACGACGTCGACGCCCGGGCCGCCCATCGCCAGCATCCGGTCCTTGATCTCGTTGGTGATGTGCGGGATCACCTGCACCGTGTCGCCGAGGAAGTCGCCGCGGCGTTCCTTCTGGATGACCGTCGAGTAGACCTTGCCCGTGGTGACATTGGCCTCGCCGTCGAGGTTGACGTCGAGGAA
>JAJYQH010000241.1 GCA_021794705.1 Actinomycetes bacterium
CAGGCGGCCGCGACCGCCCTCTCGGAGGCCTTCGCGGTCGCCGCCACAGTGGGCGCCGACCCGCAGACTCTCGTCGACGTGCTCGGCGCGGGCATGTTCGACAACCAGCTGCTGGCGATCATGGAGCGCACGCTGCACGGCGACTTCGGCGGCATGACGTTCGCCCTGGCCAACGCCCGCAAGGATGTGAGGTACTACACGCGGCTCGCGGGTGAGAACGGTGTGCCGGCGGTGGTGGGCGACGGCGTCCACGAGAGCCTGACGCTGGCCTGCGCGATGGGGGTGGGTCAGGAGTTCGTCCCCTCGATGGTCAAGGGGCAGGCGCTGCTCAACTCGGTGGAGATCACCGCCGGTCACGACGCCCGCTGAGTCGGTCGGGCGGCTCAGGACGTGGACGTGGGCACCAGCGGCTTGGCGCTCGACACCTGCCGGTAGTAGTCGGCGAGTTCGAGCTTCGAGGCCGCGGCCTCGTCGACGACGATCGTCGCGAAGCGGTGGAACTGCAGCACCGAGCCCGGACGCCGTGCCGTCACCGGCCCCTCGACGATCGCCGCCACGGCGTCCGCCTTGTGCTCGCCGGAGGCGACGAGCACGACCGACCGCGCGTCGAGGATGGTGCCGAGTCCCTGGGTGAGGCAGTGCGTGGGCACGGCGTCGAGGGTCGGGAAGAACCGCTGGTTGTCCTCCCGGGTGCGCCGGGTGAGGGTCTTCAGCCTCGTCCGGGACGACAGCGACGAGGTCGGCTCGTTGAAGCCGATGTGCCCGTTGGAGCCGACCCCGAGGATCTGGACGTCGACGCCGCCCGCCGCCGCCATCGCCAGCTCGTAGTCGATGCAGGCCCGTTCGAGGTCGGACGCCGTGCCGTCGGGCACGTGCACGCGATGGGGGTTGAGGTGCAGCGGCTCGACGACGTGCCGCTGAATGAACGAGTGGTAGCTCTGCGGGTGGCCCTTGGGGAGGCCGACGTACTCGTCGAGGGCGAAGGCCTGCGCGTGCGAGAGGTCGAGGCGGCCGGCGTCCACGAGCTCGGCCAGGGCGGCGTAGGTCGACATCGGGCTCGAGCCGGTGGCGACGCCCAGCACGACGGAGGGGCCGCGGTCGTCGACGACCTGGGCGATCTGGGCGGCGGCGACGTGGCCGACCTCGCGGTCGTCATCGCAGATGACAACTTCCACGACTGCTCCTGACTACGAAGGATGTGGCTCTCACCCTGCCGCGTCGCCACGGGGGCGGGCCAGATCCGCGCAATGGCTGTGCTCACCCGAGCACACGGGCTGTCGCTTCGCCGGGGGCGGGGGAGATGACGATGTGGTGCTCGCCGGCGTCCGGTGCGACGCGGACGGTGATCCGGCTGAGGGTGTCGCCCCACACGCGGGTGAGCATCGGGTCGTCCAGCTCCTGGTGGTCGATCGCGATCTCGCCACCGGACGCCGCCACCCTCACCGCCCGCCCGGCGCCGGGCGCCCGGACCGTGACGACGTGCTCGTCGACCCGGTCGACCTGACCCCACACGACGAGGCGGACGAGGTGCGGCTCCGGGTCGGGTTCGTCGGCGCTCCAGGCGTCGTCGATGCGGACGGCCGGTTCCGCGCGGTCGAGGGTGACGGTGCGGGTCCAGCGCGCGGGTTCCGACCCGTACGCGCCGGCGATGTCGCAGGACAGGCTCGAGGGGGAGTCCTCGCGGCTCCCGAGCGAGACCGCCACGTGGCCGGCCGCGAACTCGGGGCCCGGTTGCTGCGGTCGCCCGTGCAGGGCCGGGACGCTGTGCCACTCGCTGGTGAGGGCCCACGCCTCGTACCGGTCGGGGCTGAACGTCTGCGCCGTGTAGGTCGTGCGGCCCGGGTCGACGACGGCCGGCGTCCCGTCGAGCGCGACGATCACGCTGCCCACGTCGTTGTGGTTGTGGTGCTCGCCGTTGTGCCCGGCCTTGGCGGCCATGGCGAGGCCCGCGCTGCTGCCGGAGCGCTCGCGGGCGACGAGCGTCTGGATCGAGTCGAACCAGGTGTCGCGGGCGAGGGCGAACGGTTCGACCGGCGCCGCGAGCCACTCCGGGTCGCAGAGGTGGGCGGCGAGGCGTCCCAGGCCCATGGCGGGGCGCGGGGTGGCCGTGCGGTGGGCCACCGCGAACCGGGCGACGTCACCGCGTCCCTGCCGCTCGGCGGCGCGGTAGAGGGAGTGCCAGGGCAGCGGGTCCTGGTCGAGGGCCGACCCGTCGGCGGCGTTGACGACCCAGTCGGAGGTGATCGCTCCGTCCGGACCGGTCGACCCCGGGCCGAGGAACAGGGCGCGGGGGAAGTCGAGGGTGGTGCCGAGCCCGGGGTGCTGCTCCGCGAGGTCGACGGCGCCACCGGTGTGCCGCAGCAGCAGTTCGGACGCCTCAACCGCCCGGAGGGCGCCGTTCCACCAGTAGCTGTAGCCCTCATCGATCGCCCCGTCGTCGGGGAGGTCGCGCAGGAAGTACCCCAGTCCCTCGCGCACGAGGGCAACCATGTCGTCCAGCTCGTCGCCCTCCAGCAGGGCGATCGCGGCGGTGAGCACGTTGCCGTGGATCCACGGGTTCCAGTTGTGCGCGCCCTCCTCGGGGTTCAGCCACTGCCAGTCGCGCCGCTCGGCGAGTGGCGCGAACACCCGGGTGCGGGCTTCGAGGCGGATCC